>JBDTFI010000053.1:0-2735 GCA_039938035.1 Acetobacteraceae bacterium
CGCGCAGGCCGACCGCCATCTTTCCCATGTTGGTGGGCGTGAAGGTGGGGGCGACGACCCGGCGCTGATCGGTGTGCTTCGGTGGGTCCATCGAGATGAAGCTGGGCCGGCGGTACTCCAGCGGCCGATCGGTGATCGTGATCCCGCCGAGCAGGGCGTCCGAGGAGAAGTCCTTGTGGCGCGTCTCGACGTCGAGGATGTCGGCGTACCGCGTCACCGACCAGAACGAGCCGTATTTGCCGTCCTCGCGATAATGCACGGGGTCTTCCCGGCGCAGGCGGGCGAAATACGGCGCCCAGGTGTCGTCCTGGTAGAGCCGGGGATCGCTGACGTCGATCTGGTCCAGCGGCGTCGAGGCAGCATCCGCGATCGGGTCGAGAGCGACCGGAGCGTTCATGGCCGTTTCTCCTTTGACAAGACTGACCTTAAGGGAGGCAGCAAACCCATTCAAGAAACCACCTGGGCGGTCTTGTCGCGTGCGCGCCCGACCCAGGGCGCCTCGACAGCCTCCAGGCTGAGACCCTTGGTTTCCGGCACGAGGGCGCGGGCGAACAGAAACGCACCGAAGGTCAGTGCGGCATAGAGGAAGAACACACCCGGGCGGCCCAGCAGATTGATGAGATCGAGGAAAGTCAGGGCCGCCACCACCAGGTTGGCGAGCCAGTTCGCGATGGTCGCCGCCGACATGCCGCGGGCACGGATGGCCAACGGGAAGATTTCCGAGATCAGCAGCCAGAAGACCGGGCCGAGCCCGATCGCGAAGCTGCCGACATAGGCGGCCAGGCTTGCGGCGGTAAGCCAGCCCAGTGCAGGACCGGTGCCGAGCAGGAAGCCGAGCGCCAGCACGCAAAGGCTGACGACCATGCCGGCGAGCCCACTCAACAGGAGCACCCGCCGGCCGACGCGGTCGACCAGCCAGGTCGCCACCAGCGTCGTGCCCACGTTCACCACGCCAATACCGGCGGTGGCCAGAATGGCCGCGGAAGCGGAGGACAGGCCCGACGCCTGGAAGATCATCGGGGTGAAGTAGATGACGGTATTGATGCCGGTTATTTGCTGGAACACGGCGAGGCCGATACCGACGATCAACGGCAGCCGTGCCGCCGCATGGCCGAGCCGGCTCTCGGGCAACGCCTGCACGTCGGATCGGAGGTCGGCCCGCAACTGCCCGATCTCGGCTTCGATGTCGGCATGACGGCCGCGTAGCCGACGGAGCACGGCCCGGGCCTGGTCGGCATGGCCGTGGCCAGCGGGCCAGCGCGGCGTCTCCGGCAAAACCAGCATTCCGACGGCAAGAACCACGCCGGGCACCCCGCCCAGGCCCAGCATCTATCGCCACGCTCCGCTCGCGGCGAAACCATAGCCGACCAGGTAGGAGACCAGGATGCCCAAGGTGATGGCGAGCTGGTTGAACGACACCAACGCGCCCCGCTCCCGCGCGGGGGAGATTTCGGCGAGGTAGAGCGGCGTCAGCATGGACGCACCGCCGATGCCGATTCACACCAGCAGGCGGCCGGCAAGGAGCAGAGAAGGGTTGCCCGCCAGCGCGGACACGAGCGCCCCCACGATGAACACCGTGGCAGTCGCCAATAGGACTGGGCACCGCCCGAAGCGATCCGCCAGCCTCCCCGCGACGGCCGCTCCGCCGGCGGCACCGGCCAGTGCGATGCTGGTGACCACGCCCAGCATCAGGTTGGAGAGATGGAACGCTTCGCGCAGGAACAGCAAGGCACCGGAGATGACGCCGGTGTCGTAGCCGAACAGCAGCCCGCCGAGAGCCGCGGTCGCGGCGATAATGGCGACGTGCATCAATCAACTCCGCGAAAGGCCGCAGCTTGACTCCAGGGCGAGCGGTTCCTCCACATGCAAAGATCAGATTTGTGCGAAAGGGCTCACGTCATGGACAATCCGCGATGGACGCAACGCCCCGAGGGATCGACCTGGGGCGATTGGGGAGCGGACGACGAGCGCGGGCGGCTGAACCTCTTGACGCGAGACGCCGTGCTGCGCGGCATCGCCGAGGTGAAGACCGGACAAACCTTCTGCCTGTCGTTGCCGCTCGACTATCCCGGCGGGGCGATCCTCAGCCCGCGCCGGCATCCGCCGGAGCTGCGCCCGACCATGCGCGACGGCAAGCCGAACATGAATTATCCGCTGCGCTGCGATGATCCGACCGCGACCGATGTGATCTGCGACGACCAGGTGCTGCTGACGCTGCAATACTCGACCCAGTGGGATAGCCTCGCCCATGTCGGGCAGATGTTCGACGCTGACGGGGACGGCAAGCCCGAGGACGTGTTCTACAACGGCTTCCGCGCCGGGGCGGACATCGTCGGGCCGGTCTTCTACGACGCGGCGGGCGCGATGACGCCCAGCCTGCGCCCGCAAGGCGCCCATCGCCTCGGCGTGCAGAACATGGCGGAATCCTGCATGCAGGGCCGCGGCGTGATGGTCGATCTGGAGGCGCATTTCGGCCGTTCCGGGCGGATCGTCGGCTACGACGACCTGATGGGCGTGTTCGAGCGCGACCGTATCGTGGTCGAACCCGGCGACTTCGTGCTGTTTCGTACAGGCTTCGCCGAGATGCTGCTGGAGATGAACAAGCAACCGGATCGGGAAAAGCTGTTCGCCAGCGCCTGCGCGCTTGACGGGCGCGACGCCCGCCTGTTGCGTTGGGTCACCGACAGCGGCGCGGTGGCACTCATCTCCGACAATTTCGGCGTGGAGGCGACGCC
>JBDTFI010000054.1:0-3291 GCA_039938035.1 Acetobacteraceae bacterium
AAGCGGGTGAGCAGGTCCACCACCGGCCAACCGCCCTGGGTCCCGGCGACTGCCTCTGTCTGCTCGGCGGTTCGCAGCGTCGGGTCGTCGAGGTCGGATTGCTCGGATTGGTGACCGGCGATGGGCACCCGCCAAGCCTCACCCCAGCACCTCCTTGTTCACCACGTTGTCGCGGTTCGGCCTGCCGTCCAGCACGCTCAGGATGTTCTCCGCCGTCGCCACCGCCATGCCGGCGACGGATTCCGTCGTCACCCCGGCCATGTGTGGGGACGCGATCACCTGCTTCAGCGTCAGCAGCGCATTGGCCACCGCCGCCGGCTCGGTCTCGAACACATCGAGCCCGGCGCCCGCCAGGTGCCCGCCGGTGAGTGCGGCGTGCAGCGCCGTCTCGTCGATGATGCCGCCGCGGGCGGTGTTGACGATGCACGCCCCGCGCTTCATCCGGGCGAGCCTCGCGGCGTCGAACAGCCCGATGGTCTCGGGGTTCTTCGGGCAATGCACGGTCACGAAATCGGCCCGCGCCACGCCGGCGTCGAGATCGACCGGCTCGTACCCGGCCGCCCGGATCGCCGCCGCCGGGACGTACGGGTCATGGACCAGCACCTCCATGTCCAGAGCGGCGCAGCGCGGGGCGATCCGCGTCCCGATCCGCCCGAACCCCACCACCAGCACGGTTTTGCCGGCCAGTTCCATCGGCAGGTTTGCCCGCCCCTCGGTCCAGTTTCCTTGACGCACCACGGCGTCCATCGCCGGCCCGCGCTTGGCGAGATTCATGATGAGATACAGCGCGTGCTCGGCGACCGAGGTGGAGTTCGCCGTCCCCGCGACCATCAGCGGAATGCCCCGCGCGGTCAGCGCCGGCACCTCGACGGCGTCATAGCCGACGCCGATGCGCGCCACGACTTCCATTGCCGGTGCCGCTTCCATCTCGACGCGGCCGAACGGGGTCACCGATAGCGCGATCCCGGCGGCTTCGCCCAGCAATCCCAGCAGGTCGGCCTGCCTGATGGCGGGCGGGTAGGGCCGGACCTCGATGTCGTCGCGGCGCGACAGCACCGCGATCCCGGCTTTGCCCATCGTCTGCGGCACCAGGACCGCCTTGCGGTTGCTCGGCATGGGTGTCTCCGTTCAGAGCGTGCGCTGGAGGTTGGCGACGTAGCTGCGGTTCCAGGTGGGCGACAGCATCACCTCGTTCATGACGACATGGCTCGGCAAACAGGCGATGTAGCGGATCAGGTCGCCGCAGTCGGACGACTGCACCATGCGGGCCCGCTCCTCCGGCCCGACCGGGTTCGGGCGCTTGTCCAGGATCGGCGTCGCGACCTCGCCCGGCAGTAGCGCGGTGCAGCGGATGTTGTTGACGCACTCCTCCATGTTGATCGTGTGGCTCATCGCCACCACGCCGTGCTTGGCCGCGGTATAGATGGGCCCGCTGAAGCCGCCGATGAAGCGCCCGGCCATCGAGGCGGTGTTGATGATGACGCCATCCTTCTGGGCCCGCATCATCGGCAACGCGACTGTCACGCAGTAAAGCGAGGCCGACAGATTGCCGTGCACCAGCTCGTCGATTCCCTGCGGCGTTAGCTTGTCCCAGTGCCGGTCGAGGATGTTCCCCCCGGCATTGTTCACAAGGATATCGAGCCGCCCGAGCGTATCCTTGATGAACGCCCCGACCTTCCGCACTTGCTCGGACTTCGTCAGGTCGGCCGGCTGCACGTGCGCCGTGCCGCCGTGCTCGCGGATTCGCGCCGCGACGTGCTCGAGCGGCTCGCGCCGCCGCCCGCTCAGCACCAGGGTCGCGCCCTCCTCGGCGAGCGCCAACGCGGCGGCCTCGCCGATCCCGCTCCCGGCGCCGGTGACCCAGGCGATCTTGCCTGCCAGTTTCGGCATGATTTTCTCCTCTTTTGTGTCTGGTGCGGACGCTACTTCCCGCAGGGGTAGCTTGCCTGCATGAACCGATAAAGCCCGCCGGCGGAGGAGAGGCGCCCACGTGCCGCATCCGCCCGCACCCAGCGGACGAACTCGTTGAGCGTCGCGGTGCGCGTGGGTGCCGGGGTGGGGAAGCAGAACGGCTTCTTGTCCCCGGCATTATGCAGGATGACGTCCAGCGCCCCCTGCGCGAAGCCGTGGCAGTAGTTGATCTTCGCGTCGCCCTGCTCCTGGCGCGGATCGGCGGCACACAGATCGGCAAGCTGCCCGGCGGTGCTGGCGTGCAGGCTGATCGCCCGCTGGGCGTGCGCGGCATGGGGCAGGACCAAAGCCGAGAGGCCGACGGCCAGCGTGAGGGTGGACGAGACTTTCATGCGCGGGATCTCCTTGACGGAAGGTGTATTATACGCGAGATTCATACACAAGGAGGTGGGTCGTGCGGACCAACATCGAGATCGACGACGAATTGATCCGGGAAGCCATGACCCGGACCGGCCTTTCGACCAAGAAGGCAACGGTTGAGGAGGCTTTGACGCGTCTGGTTCGGTCACTCCGTCAGCAGGAGGCGCTGCGCGATCTGTGGGGACTCGGCTGGGAGGGCGATCTGGACGCAATGCGTCGGGACCGATGATCCTTGTCGATAGCTCGGTTTGGATCAATTTCCTCCGGGCCACCGAAACGTCGGCGGTGCGGACGTTGCGGCGGACGATGATCTCGGATGCCGGACAGGTGCTTCTGGGCGACATGGTGCTGCTCGAGGTTCTTCAGGGCGCGCGGGACGACAACCACGCTGCCCGTATCGAAGGAGACCTACGCACGTTTCCGCTCGTCAATCTGCTGGATCATCCCGTCGCCGTTCTCGCGGCTCGCAATTTCCGCGTTCTGCGTGGGCTTGGCGTCACGCTTCGCGGGGTCGCCGATCTGATGATTGGCACCTACTGCCTCCTTCACGGCCACGCCCTGCTGAGCGACGATCGTGACTTCGATCCCATGGTGAGCCATTTGGGTCTTCTTCAGGCCTGACCGCGTCATCCGCGTCCTTGCCGCCATCGCCTCCACCCGGCGCCCCGCAATTCGCAGGCGGGGCAGGTGCCGCAGCCGTAGCCCCAGTCGTGACGGTGCGCCCGGTCGCCCCGATAGCAGCTATGGGTCTCCTCGCGGACCAGTTCGACCAGCGCCGGCCCGCCCAGCCGGTCCGCCAGTTCCCACGTCGCCGCCTTGTCGCGCCACATCAGCGGGGTCTCCAGCACGAAGCGGTGCGCCATCCCCAGGTTCAGCGCGACCTGCATCGCCTTGATCGTGTCGTCGCGGCAGTCGGGGTAGCCCGAATAATCGGTCTCGCAGACCCCGGCGACGATGCGC
>JBDTFI010000055.1:0-2628 GCA_039938035.1 Acetobacteraceae bacterium
ATCTGCGGGAGCCTCGCGAAGATCGCCACCGACGTGATCCTGCTCGCGCAGACCGAGGTCGCGGAGGTTTCCGAACCCTATGTCGCCGGCCGCGGCGCGTCCTCGACCATGCCGCAGAAACGCAACCCCATCGCCTCGGAATACGTGCTCGCCGCCGCGCGCGGCGTGCAGGCGCTGGTACCGCTGATGCAAGGCGCGATGGCGCACGACCACGAGCGCGGAACCGGTCCCTGGCAGGCGGAAATGCTGGCCTTGCCGCAGGCCTTCGTGCTGACGCATGGCGCGCTCGGCCATGCCCGCGTCGTCGCCGAGGGGCTGGTGGTCGATGCCGAGCGGATGCGCCGCAACCTCGATCTCACCGGCGGATTGATCGTCGCCGAGGCGGTGATGATGGGCCTCGCCACCCCGCTTGGGCGCGATGAGGCGCATCACGTCGTGGCCGATGCCTGCGCGGCGGCGTTGGCCGAGCGCATCCCGCTCGCCGAGGCGCTGTCGCGCGATGCACGGGTGAGCAGCCGGCTTGATCGGGCGGCGATCGCGCGGCTGACCGATCCGGCGGAGTATCTCGGCAGCGCCGGCGCCTTCGTCGATCGCGTCGCGGCGGCGGCGCGGGCCGTGGTCTGAGACCGACGAGCGGCGCGCTTGCTTCGGACCGTTGTTATTGATGGATTGGAACGGTGATCCGAGGAGGCTGATATGCGGGTTTCGCTGAACCGCCGTAGTTTCCTACAACGTTCGGCCGTGTTTGGCGGTTCTTTGCTGACCTGTAGCATTCCGCTTGATCGATCCACAGGTGCCGCTCCAGTGCGGATCGATGCGCCGATGGTTGACCAGCTTACGGTTCGGGAGATCACCGACAACACGCACGACATCTTCCTGCGCCCCGCGAACCTGCCTGGTGTGACCGTCCAGCGCACCGGGTTCCCGCAGGTCGCGCAAGGCAAGACCCTGGAGAGCGAGTGGGGACTCGCGTTGCACCTTGAGTCTCACAAGGGCGAGGAGACTCGCCGCTACCTGCTCGACTTCGGCTTCACGCCGGACGTCTACGCGAACAACCTCGGCATCATGAAGATTGATGTCAGCCAAGTGGACGCACTGATCATCAGTCACGGTCACTATGATCATGTCGGCGGCTTGATGGGATTCCTGGAAACGCAGCGAGCGGGAATGCGCAAGGATCTGCGCTTGTACGCCGGTGGAGAGGATGATTTTTGTCACCGCTTCAACCGTAACCCGGACGGCACCTTCGTCGATTTCGGGACGCCGTTGGATCGACGCAAGCTGAAAGAATTGAATGTCCAACCGGTGCTGTCGGAGACACCGATCATCATCGAAGGCCATGCTTTCACCACCGGCGTGGTGCCGCGGACCAGCATCGAGCATGTGTTGCCGAATACGTGGGTCGCATATGGCGTCGCCAGCGATGGGATCGGGTGTGATACCGGCGCCTACATGAATCATCACTTCACCGCCGAGGAACTCGCCGGAAAGCCGGAGCCCGACCAGCATTGGCACGAACACGCGACCTGCTTCCGGCTGGGTGACCGCGGCCTGGTGGTCATCAGTTCCTGTGGCCACGCCGGCATCATCAACACCCTCCGGCGCGCACAGGAAATAACCGGAGTCGACACGATCTACGCGCTGGTCGGTGGCTTCCATCTGGCGCCGGCGCCGGATGACTATCTCCACAAGGTCATGGCGGAACTCAAGAAATTCAATCTCGAACACGTGTTTCCGATGCACTGCAGCGGACAAAACTTCATTGATCTTGCCAAGCAGGAAATACCCGAGAAACTCGTACTCTGCGCCACCGGCAGCAGCTTCACCTTCACGGCCTGACGTTCCACGGACGACGACCGCCCGGGTTGCGGCGCGTTCGGAGGCCGCATAAGAACACACGGCATGGACCAGATCGTTCCCGTGGCCGATCCCGCCCTGGAGGAGACGGCGCACCAGCACGTCACGTTCGCGGACGGGATGGCGCTGGAGTGCGGCGCGCGGCTCGATCGGATGCGCGTCGCTTACCGGACCTACGGAACGCTGAACGCGGCGCGGACCAACGCGGTCCTGGTCTGCCACGCCCTGACCGGCGATCAGTACGTGGCCGAACCCCATCCGGTGACCGGCAAGGACGGCTGGTGGGACGTGATGGTGGGGCCGGGAAAGCCGCTCGACACCGATCGCTTCTTCGTCATCTGCCCCAACGTCCTGGGCGGCTGCATGGGCAGCACCGGGCCGCGCAGCGTGCGCCCGAACGGAGAGGTCTGGGGCACCGAGTTCCCGCCGGTCACCATCCGCGACATGGTGCGCGCGCAGAAGCGGCTGATCGAGCACCTGGGGATCGCCCGGCTGTTCGCGGTGATCGGCGGGTCGATGGGCGGGATGCAGGTTCTGCAATGGGCCGCCGACTACCCGGACGCCGTGTTCGCGGCGCTGCCGATCGCCACAGCATCGTATCATTCGGCGCAAAACATCGCCTTCAATGAAGTGGGGCGCCAGGCGATCTTCGCCGACCCCGACTGGCAGGGCGGGCGCTACTGGCGGACCGGCGCGATCCCGGCGCGCGGCCTCGCGGTCGCGCGGATGTGCGCGCACATCACCTATCTGTCCGAACAGGCGCTCACCCGG
>JBDTFI010000056.1:0-4861 GCA_039938035.1 Acetobacteraceae bacterium
CCTTCCATCTGACCGGCGGCGAGGTCAGCGACTGCACCCAGCTTGAAACCTCGCTCGACATCGGACCCGACATCACGCCGCGCGCGGCGCTGACCGACAAAGGCTATGACTCAGCCGCCAATCGCGCCGCCTGCCGCAACCGCGGCATCGCCCCGGTGATCCCGCACAGATCGAATGCCAAGGTCCGGCCTACGTTTTTCCCGAAAGCGCTCTACAAAACCCGGGCCCGCATCGAGCAGGCGATGGGCAAACTGAAACGCTTCAAGCGCGTTGCCCTGCGATGCGAAAAGACCGCCGAGAGCTACGCGGCCTTCGTCGCACTTGCTTGTAGCCTGATCTTGGTTAAATCCGCCCACACGGCCTAGGAATCAAGCCTGCGGCGTCCTCTACGAGTGCGGCACTCACCACTTGGGTCCCCGCTGTGCCGGGGTTCGTGCCGTATACGAAGGAGAGGGTCTCCGCCGTCCCTGGTAGCGTGGCCACGCCGTTGAAGACGCCTGGCCCCGGGGGGATACCTACGGTCGTTACCGTCCAAATGGTGCTCGTCTCTGAAGACGGCTCGTCGATGAATATTAGTCCAGCTTGAGCTGGTACGGGGGACGCCAGGAACGCCAGCGCGGCCGTGACCAAGAGAAGCTTCTTCATCATCACCGATCCCTCCATTTTCATTGCTAACACTTTTAACCCGGATTCCCCGGATACTCGGCGATTTCCGTCCTTTCGTTGCTGACCATATGCCCGCATAAGCCTACTCGCAAGGATTTTCGCGGTCACGGCCCGGCGACCTCTCTGCTGCGGTGCAGCGATGGCGCAAATGGCGGGGCTTCCGATCCACCCCCCTGGATTTTGGGCGCGCGTCTCCCGCCATCGACGCGCCGGCCAGCCGAGACGGGTGTCCTCAACATCGGGCCGGCGGCGATGGTCGCAGTCCGGCGATGGCGTCGAGAACTTGCTGGAACAGCGCGCGGGGCACCAGCACCTCCGCCATCTGGAACGTTATCGACCGCCCGTGGCGCACGATCCTGGCGCCGATCTTGACCAGCCGCTCGCGCAGCGTGGTGAGCGACCACTGCTTGACCGCCTCGGGCAGCGCCAGCGTGCGCAAGAAGTTGCCGAGATTATAAGCCAACGCGTGCAGCTGCAGCCGCACAGCGTTGGCCTTGAAGCTGTGGCAGGACAGGCGGGTCCAGGTGACCGCGTTCTTGCCTTCCTTGATGTGTTGCTCCGCCGTTCCGCGTTGATTGTAGAAGGCCACCACCCGTTCGGCCGGCCGGATCATGTTGGTCACGATGAACCCGACACGGGGATACAGTTCACCGGGATGCCATTCGACCTTCGCCACCACGCGGCGAGCCTTGTTCCATGACCCAGCCCGGTAGCTGAAGCTTGCGTGGTAGCGGCGCACCTCGTGCGACGGCCGTCCCACCGGGCGCTTGAGCAACCAGGCGATACTCTCCTGCAGCACCGAATTGGCGGGTAGGCGAATGGTGTATTTGTAGCCTTCCGCCTCCAGCAGTTCGTAGACCTCGGGGCTGGCGAAGGCGGCATCGCCCCGGAAGTAGCGGCGCTTCATCTTGTCACGGTAACGCGCGAGCACCGGGTCGAGCACCTCCTTCCAGCCATCAGTTGAATGCACGTTGCCCGGCCGCAGGGCACACCGCTCCAGATCGCCGAACTGGTTGAACACGAAGAGCGGGTGGTAACAGGTGCAAGCAAAATGCCCATTGTAGGCGCTCCCCTCCTGCGCGCCGTGCGTCTAACTGACGCTGCTGTCCATGTCGAGCACGATGGTGGTCTGCGGCTTGCGCGCATGCACCCGGTCGATCCAGATGCCGGACAAATCGGCCAAGGCGGCAAGGTTGCTCTCACTTGTCAGCCACGCCGTCTCGAACCGGCCCATCTGGCTCATGGAGGCGGCGGTGCGGTCGAGACCGTGCCGATGCACCACTGCGCGCATGGCCGGGTCGTGCGCCAGACGCTCGGCATCGTTGACATCCTCATAGCCGGCAAGGCGACCGAACACGGACTGACGAAACAACCCGGTCAGCAGATGCCGGGTGTTTTTGCCGCGCCGGCATTCCGACAGCGCCGCCCCCTCCAGATCGGTCAGCCCGAGCGCGTCGTCCAGTTCCCGGTATTCGCTCCCGCCTCGGCTCGCCACCATAGCGGTTCGGCGTCCCATATCACCATGACCTTTGCCAGCCCGCTTCGGGTCTGTACACATCGCGCCATGCCGACCCCTTCCCTCAAGGCCAAGCTGCCCTGCGACGGATGCGCCTTCGGGCCGCCGGTGTTCGAGTCCTTCAGCGCCGGCACGCCGACGATCATCGCGTCGATCAGGGCCGACGTCGCGCTGTTCGACACCGAGCACACGGGGCTCCGGTTCGAGATCGTCAAGCAACAGCTGGTGACGGCGGCAAGGCTCTACGAGACGGCGCTGGACGACGTCCGGCGACGGGCGGCCGCCTAGAGCAGGTTCGGATCATATGGAACCAGTGCGTACATAAATCTCGCATCTGCGGACGCCATGTGTCCACACTATGCTGCACCTGCGAAGGCTTTGCGCCTACAAATGCTGCGCTTGCGAAGGTCGGTGTGTCCACAAATTTGGCGCCCTCGGCGGCGATGTGTCTACATTCGGGGCGCAATGATCGAGTTCCGGGTCGGGCTTCCACGTGATGCGAATGCGCTTTAGCGGAGTCGAGGCCGCACAGGCCCGGCGGCCTGGCGAGTCCGCAACGTGATGAACCGACCCCTCCCCCCGATCCCCTCCCGCACCGCAAGGGGGACTCCCCGCCGCGGCCCGATCCTCGCCGCGTGCCTCATGGCGACCTTCATGCCGGCGGTCGAGAGCACCATCGTCGCGACCGCGATGCCGACGATCGTCGCCGACCTCGGCGGGTTCGGGCTGTTCTCGTGGGTCTTCACCATCTACCTGCTGACCCAGGCGGTCAGCATCCCGCTCTACGGGCGCCTCGCCGACGTGCATGGCCGCAAGCCGGTATTCTTCTTCGGCGCCGCGCTGTTCCTGGCCGGCTCCGCGGCCTCGGGCTTCGCCTGGGGAATGGTGCCGCTGATCGTGTTCCGCGCCATCCAGGGGCTCGGGGCCGGCGCCGTGATGCCGAGTGCCGCGACCATCCTGGGCGACATCTACGCCCCCGCCGAGCGGGCGCGCGTGCAGGGAATGGTGTCCTCGGTGTTCGGCATCTCCGCCGTCGTCGGGCCGTCGCTCGGCGCGTTCCTGGTCGAGCACGGCGACTGGCCGGTCGTCTTCTGGGTCAACCTGCCGATCGGCGCCGCCTCGGTGCTGATGATCGGACTTTTCCTCCACGAGGATGTCGAGCCGCGCCGCCATCGCCTCGACGTCGCCGGCTCGCTGCTGCTGCTCGTCGCAGTCGGCGCGGTGATGCTGGCCTTCGTCCAGGGCACGGCGCTGTCGACGCTGGCGTGGTGGGGCGCGGTCGGCGTCGGCCTCGCCGCCCTCGCCGCCTTGCTGGTGAACGAGCGCCTGATCGCCGAGCCGATGCTGCCGCTCGAACTGTGGCGCCAGCCGGTCATCGTCGCCGGCAGCCTCGGAAGCTGCGCGGCCGGGGCGGTGATGATGGGGGTCGCGGCCTACCTGCCAACCTACGTCCAGGGCGCGATGGGACGCAGCGCGAGTGCCGCCGGGCTGGTGCTGGGCGCGATGTCGGTGAGCTGGGCGCTGGCCTCCATCGCCTCGGGCCGGATCATGCTGCGGACGTCGTATCGCGTGACGGCGCTGATCGGCGGCGCGGCGCTGGTGATCGGCTGCGCACTGTTGCTGGCGCTGAACCCGGCGCGCGGACCGGCATGGGCGAGCACCGGCTCGTTCGTCATCGGGATCGGCATGGGGCTGTGCAACACGACCTTCATTGTCTCGATCCAGGCCGCGGTGCCGTGGCGCCAGCGCGGGGCGGCGACCTCGTCGATCATGTTCCTGCGCTTCGTCGGCCAGGCGGTCGGCGCGGCCGGCTGCGGGGCGTTGCTGAACGCGACCTTGCGCCCCGCCGACCCCGGCGGGCGGCTCGCCGAACGGCTGCTGGACCCGGCGGAGCGCGCCGGGCTCGGCGCGGACCTCGGCCGGATGGTCGATCTGCTCGCCGCCGGGCTGCACAACGCCTATCTGCTGGCGACCGGGTTCGCGCTGGTGGCGCTGGCGCTCGCACTGCTTATTCCGCGGCGACTGAACCCGGTGTCTCTTCCTCCTCATCATAGCCCAGCAGACGCAGCGCCCGTCCGCTGATGCCGCGCCCGGCCATCGCGTGGATCAGCGCCTCCTCGCGCCCGTGCGTCACCCACACTTCGCCGGCACCGGTTTCGTCGATCGTGGCGTTGAGCGCGTCCCAGTCGGCGTGATCGGAGATCACCAGCGGCAGTTCCACGCCGCGCGCCTTGGCGCGCTGGCGGACGGTCATCCAGCCCGAGGCAAGGGCGACGACGGGGTCGGCCAGCCGGCGTGCCCAGCGGTCGGCGATGGCGCCGGGCGGGGCGAGGACGATGGCGCCCACCAGATCGGCCTTCGCCGCGGCGGTGGCTTGGCGCAGTTCGCCGAGCCGCACGCCGCGTGCCTCGTAGACCGCGCACATCGCGACCAGCGCCCCGTGCAGCCAGATCGGGCGATCCCAGCCGGCCTCGCGCAGCAATGCGATCACCCGCTGGCACTTGCCGAGCGCGTAGCAGCCGACGAGGTGGGTCCGGTCGGGGAAGACCGCGAGGCTGGCGAGGAGGCGGGCGATCTCGTGCTCGGCCGGGGGGTGGTGGAAGACCGGCAGGCCGAAGGTTGCCTCGGTCACGAACACGTCGCAGGGAACGGGGACGAAGCCGGCGCAGGTCGGGTCGG
>JBDTFI010000057.1:0-4714 GCA_039938035.1 Acetobacteraceae bacterium
GCAAATCGCAGAGGAGCAGCGCGAGGTCGGTCATGCCGACATTCTACATGATTGTCAGTCCGCCATTTGCATCCACCCCCGATCCGTGCTTAACGCCCCGGCTTCCCTGCCGGGGGCGTGGCATCGCCCTCGGCTATGCCGGCATTTCCGCCGGCCTCCAGCCAAAGGGGTTCATCATGCCGCTTTATGAATGCGTGCTGATCGCGCGCAACGACATCACGCAGCAGCAGGTCGAGGCGATCGCCGACCAGATTGGCACCGACCTCGAGACCGACGGCGGCGCGGTCAAGAAGCGCGAATACTGGGGTTTGCGCGGCCTCGCCTACCGCATCAAGAAGAACCGCAAGGCCCACTACATGCTGCTCGGCCTTGATGCCAAACCGGCGTTCATCTTCGAGATGGAGCGCCAGCTTCGCATCAACGAGGACGTGCTGCGGTTCCAGACCCTGCGCGTCGAGGAGATCGAGGAGGCGCCCTCGGCGATCCTCACCCGCAAATCCGATGAGCGCGAGCGCAGCTTCCGCGGCCCCCGGCCGACCGGACGCTTCGACGGCGCCAAGCGGCGCAATCCGTACGACGACCGCGAGGAGTTCCGCGCGCGCGACGAGTTCCGCGACGAAGCCCGGGTCGAGGAGTAACCCCCCATGTCCGCAACTATGTCCGCCAGCAGTTCCGCCCCCATGTCGGAATCCGCCGACCCCGGCGCCCGCCGCCCTGCGGTCGGGGCCCGCCGCCCGTTCTACCGGCGGCGCAAGTCCTGCCCGTTCTCCGGGCCGAACGCGCCGAAGATCGATTACAAGGACGTCCGCCTGCTATCGCGTTTCCTGTCGGAGCGCGGCAAGATCGTGCCGAGCCGGATTACCGCCGTCTCGGCCAAGAAGCAGCGCCAGTTGGCACTCGCGATCAAGCGCGCGCGCTTCCTCGCGCTGCTGCCCTACGTGGTCGTGTAAGGAGCGCCGGCATGGCATCGGTAGAACTGATCCTGCTCCAGCGCGTGGAGCATCTGGGCCAGATGGGCGACCTCGTGCGCGTTCGCCCCGGTCACGCGCGCAACTTCCTGCTGCCGCAGAAGAAGGCGGTGCGCGCCAACAAGGAAAGCCGCGCGCGCTTCGACGAGCAGCGCGCCCAACTGGAGGCGCAGAACCTCCGCAAGCGCGAGGAGGCCGAGCGGGTCGCCGAGCGGGTCGGCGGGCTGTCCGTCACCATCATCCGCCAGGCCGGCGAGGCTGGCGGGCTCTATGGCTCGGTCACCCCGCGCGACATCGCCGACCTCGCGACCGAGGGCGGTTTGTCGGTGACCCGCCAGCAGGTGGTGCTGGAGCATCCGATCAAGACGCTCGGATTGCACAAGGTCCGGGTGGTGCTGCACCCCGAGGTGTCGATCACCGTCACCGTCAACGTCGCCCGCAGCCCCGAGGAGGCCGAGCGTCAGGCGCGCGGCCAAGCGGTCGGCGCCGAGGCGGAGGCCGAGGAGCCGGGCTTCGACATGGCCGCGCTGTTCGATCCGGAGGCGGAGCAGCCGGCGGGGTAAGCATCTCGCGGCGATGAGGACTGCATCCCGGGCCTACGGATAGCGGTCGTCCCGCCGTCAGTTCTTGGGCACCACGGCGAGACATTGCTGAAGTCGTGCCTGGCTACCCCAGCGCGTGAACGCTTGCTCGGCATCGTCGGCGAGCTTGCCTTCCTGGTTATGGTCGTACGTCGTCGGCTGGCCACCGAAGAACACCCACAGGACGCTCGGCGTATCCACTTGGCCGACGCCGCGCGTCTGGTGGGTGACATCGTCGGTTAGGGGTTGCCCTGCGACAAGCCTGGCCAGTGCGGCGCTGCCTTCCCCGATTCGGGGTCCCCCGTCGCCGACCACGAACGGCACGGCGATTTTCTCGCGCGTGTCGATCGCCACGCCGAATGTCCCCATTCGGATGCCCTGCGAGGCGAGGCTACCGGGAATAACGGCGGCCGGGACGCGGAGCGGATTGATGTAGCGGGCCTGATCGGCGGGGTCGGTGACGCTGGCATCGAAGAACGACGTGCGCGACACGAAGAAACCCGACCCGTCCTTCTGTGTCACCGGCATGACGTCCTGAACCTGCCGGCCGTGGATGGTGGCCGATCCCCTGCCCAGGATGCCAAACCAGTTGATGGCACCGACTGTCGGATCCTTCCAGCCGGCTTGTCCGACCCGCTTGAATGCATCCATAAAGCGGCCCGTGCATGTCGCATTGTTCTCCGATCCCTGGAAGCTGCTGCCGTCGGGCAGATAGACCTTGCCCGCGTTGCAAAGATGGATGAGCGCGCCGCCGGCGAAATTCGACGGATGGTACGCGTGGCCATAGCCGTCCAGGTTGATGTTCATCTTCGCGAAAGCAGCCAGACCGCCTCCGTCCAGCGCCCAGGAGTTTTGCACCCCTCCGATACTGCGCGCTGGGTGACCGGCGCAGGTCTGGGCCTCGCCGGCTAAAGGAAGCGCGAGCAGCCCGACCATCGCCACGGCAAGCATCGTCTTCATCGCTGATACCTCCTTTCGAATGCCTTATCGCAAATTGCGACAGCAGGAAGCTACCGTAATGTGGGGCGGGAAGCCGGGGCCGAAACGCCTAGCCGCGCGGGGCGGCGGCGCGTCGAAGCCGGTCGTTGATCGCGAGGCCCAAGCCGTGGTCAGGGATGGGCATGGCGAGAATGGCAGTGAGGCCGCGGCGGTGGCCCTCCTCGTCCAACATGCGCAGGCCGACGAAGAGGTTGGCGGCGGCTTCGGTGAGATCGCCGGTCTGGCTGAGCGAGAATGTCGCGCCGGCGCCTTTGGGAGCGGGGCCGAACGCGAGGAGGGCCTCCTCGGGGCCGGGGTTTTCGGCATTCAGGCGCACCGGCAGCCGGGGGGCATAGTGCGAGCCGAGCATCCCTGGCCCACGGAGAATGCCGGCGGGTCCGGCGCGGCCGAGGGGGCCGATGAGAGCCTCGATCGACTCGGCGGTGGCTCCGCCTGGGCGTAACAGCGTGGGCGGGCCGGTCAGGTCGAGCACGGTGGACTCCACGCCGATCGGGCAAGGGCCGCAGTCGAGCACGGCGGCGATCCGCCCGCCCAGCCCGTCCACCACATGGCGCGCGGTCGTCGGGCTGACCTGGCCGGAGCGATTGGCCGACGGCGCGGCGACCGGGCGGCCGACGGCGCGCAGCAGCGCCAGCGCCACCGGGTGAGCCGGCACCCGTACCGCCAGCGTGTCCAGTCCGGCGCCGGTGAGCAGCGCCACGTCGCAGCCGGCGGCCCGCGGCAGCACCATCGTCAGCGGCCCCGGCCAGAGCGCCGCCGCGAGGGCGCGTGCCGCCGGGTTCGCCCGCACCTGTGCGAAAGCGGCCGTCGCGTCCGGATAATGGCAGATCAGCGGGTTGAACCGCGGCCGCCCCTTCGCCTCGAACACCGAAGCCACGGCGCGCGCATCGGTCGCATCGGCGCCGAGGCCGTACACCGTCTCGGTTCCGAACGCGACCAGCGCGCCGGCCCGCAACAGGGCGGCGGCGTGGACAATGCCGGCAGGGTCGGAGGGGAGGAGTTCTGTCATGGGTCGGGAGATAGCGAGGTCGGCTTGCATGACATAGAGTGCGGGTCAGCAATCATGGAATCGCACTCATGCTCGATATCGCCTTCGCCGCTCCCGCGCTGCCGTCCGCCGGCGCCCTCGTCGTCCTGATCGGCGAGGACACAGCCCCATCGGGCCTGTGGGCGCAAGCGGACGAGGCGACGGGCGGCGCGGTCACGCGGGCGTTCGCCGCCGCCGAGTTCAAGGGCGTGAAGAGCAAGACCTGCACGATCCTGGCGCCTGGCGCCGGCCTGTCGCGGATCGTCGCGGTGGGCCTCGGCAAGGCGTCGGAGATGAACCAGCGCACGCTGGAAGAGGCCGGCGGGCACGCCGTCGCCGCGCTCGGGCGCGAGAGCCGGGCTGCCTTGGCGGCCGATCAGCTCGATCCGGCGCAGGCCGCGCAAACCGCCCTCGGGGCGGTGCTGCGCGCCTATCGGTTCGACCGCTATCGCACCAAGGAGAAGGCGGAGGACAAGCCGCGCCTCGCCCGCCTGTCCGTGCTCGCCGCCAACCCCGGCGGCGCCGAGGCGGCATTCGCGCCCCTCAAAGCGGTCGCGCGGGGAGTCTTCCTGTCCCGCGACCTGGTGAGCGAGCCGCCCAACGTCCTGACCCCGGCCGAGATGGCCGAACGCTGCCGCGGGCTCTCCGATCTCGGCGTGGAGGTCGAGGTGCTCGGCCCGCAGGAGATGCGCCGGCTGGGCTTCGGGGCGCTGCTCGGCGTCGCCCAGGGCAGCGTGAATGAGCCGCGCATGGTCGTCATGCGCTGGAACGGGGCGAACAGGGGCCAGCCGATCGCCTTTGTCGGCAAGGGCGTCACCTTTGACACCGGCGGCATCAGCATCAAGCCGGCCGGCGGCATGGAAGACATGAAGTGGGACATGGCGGGCGCGGGGACCGTCATCGGGTTGATGGCGGCACTCGCCGGACGCCGTGCCAAGGCCGACGTGGTCGGGCTCGTGGGATTGGTGGAGAACATGCCGTCCGGCACCGCGCAACGGCCGGGCGACGTGGTCACGAGCTACTCCGGCCAGACGATCGAGGTCATCAACACCGACGCCGAGGGGCGCCTGGTGCTCGCCGACGTGCTCTGGTACTGCCAGGAGAAGTTCGACCCGAAATTCATGGTCAACCTCGCGACC
>JBDTFI010000058.1:0-8753 GCA_039938035.1 Acetobacteraceae bacterium
GAGGGACACCATGCGCTTCGCCGCGATCGGGCTCGATCACCGCCACATCTACGACCTGACGCAGGGCCTGCTCGACGCCGGGCTCGACTGCGCCGGCTATTGCCCGGAGACGACCAATCAGCACGTGCTGGCGGGCTTTCGCAAGCGCTTCCCCGCTGTTCCCGCCGTGCCGCGCGCACGCCTTCTCGACGACCCCGCGATCACCGTGGTCGCGATCGCCACGATGCCGTCCGAGCGCGGGCCGATCGCCATCGCGGCGATGCGTCGCGGCAAGGACGTGCTGGTGGACAAGCCCGGGGTCTCCTCGCTCGATCAGCTTGCCGAAATGGAACGCGCGGTGGCCGAGACCGGCCGCATCTGGTCGGTGTGCCTGTCGGCGCGATTGCTGACGCCCTGCGTTGCCAAGGCGCTGGAGATCGTGCGCGCGGGCGGGATCGGACGGGTGGTGCAGACGCTCGGGCTCGGCCCGCACCGGCTCAATCGCGCGACCCGGCCCGCCTGGTTCTGGGACCCCGCCAGCTATGGCGGCATCCTCAACGACATCGCCAGCCACCAGATCGACCAGTTCTTGACCTTCGCCGACGCCGACGACGCCGAGATCGTCAGCGCCACCGTGGGTGAATACGGCACCGCGCCCGGCTTCGAGGATTTCGGCGAGATCATCCTGCGAACCGACGATGTGCGCGGCTATATCCGCGTCGATTGGTTCACCCCCGACGGCCTGCCGACCTGGGGCGACGGGCGCCTGATCGTGACCGGGACCGAGGGCATGATCGAGCTTCGCAAGAACGTCGACATCGCCGGGCGCGACGGCGCCGATCATCTGTTCCTCATCGATCGCAATAGCACCCGCCACATCGACTGCGCCGGAAATCCGCTCACCTATTTCCGCGACCTCGCGCACGACCTCGCGCATCGGACCGAGACGGCGATGACGCAACGCCACGTCTTCGCGGTGACCCGCCTCGCCTTACAGGCGCAGGCGCGCGCCACGCGCTTCACGCCGGGAGCACACGCATGATCGGCCTCGCCGTCATCGGCCTCGGGAACGCGCTGATTCCGCACGCGCGCGCCATCGCCGACCTGCCCGACCGCGTGCGCGTCGTCTGGGCGGTCGCCCGCGACCCCGCCCGCCTCCGGGCGATCGAGGCCGAGCACCGCTGGAAGACGACGACGGACATTGCCCACGCTGTGCAAGATCCTTCGGTCGACGCGGTCCTCGTGCTGACCCACCCCAACACCCATCGCGGCATCACCGAACAAGCGTTCGCCGCCGGCAAGCACGTCCTTTGCGAGAAGCCGCTCGCCGTTTCCGTCGCCGAGGCCGAGGCGATCGTCGCGGCGGGACGCCGAGCCGATCGGCGCCTGGGCGTCGTGTTGCAAATGCGGATGCGCCCTGGCGTGCAACGCCTGCGCGCGGCACTCAAATCAGGCGAGTTGGGCGAGGTGCAAGCCGCCTCGATGGTCGTCCCGTGGTGGCGCCCGCAAGCCTATTACGACCAGAAGGGCCGCGGCACCCGCGCGCAGGACGGCGGCGGCGTGCTGATGACCCAGGCCATCCACACGCTCGACCTGTTCCATTGGCTGCTGCCGGTGCGCGAGGTCGTCGCCGCGCTCGCCCGCACCACCGCGCTGCACCGGATGGAGACCGAGGATTGGGCCGCCGCGCTGCTCCGTCTGGAGAACGGCGCCCCGGCGACGCTGACCGCCACCACCGCCGCCTACCCGGGGAGCGGTGAAACCATCGATGTGATCGGCGCGACAGGCTCCGCCCGGCTTTCGGCGGACGGGCTGCGCCTCTCGTTTCTCGACAACAGGACGGAGAGCGTTCCCGAGGACGGCGGATCGGGCAGCGGTGCCAACCTCATGGGCTTCTCCCACGCCGGCCACCGCGCCGTGCTCGCCGACTTCCTCGACGCCATCGAACAAGAACGCGACCCACTCGTGACCGGCGAGGCGGCGCTGGCCACCCAAAATGTGATCGAGGCGATCCTGGCAAAGGCCGGATAACGCCTCGCTCCGCCGTCATCGCGAGCGCAGCGAAGCAATGAGGGGGCGAAGGCGAGATCAATAAAATAATCGATTGCATCAGGTTTATCCGCGGCGCTAGCGTGGTCACGGACGCACGGTAATGAGGTACGTCATGTCCCTCCGCACATCCTTGACAGCCGTTGCAACCGCCGCCGTCCTCGCCCTCGCGACCTGCCCCGCTCCGGCGACAGCGACCGCCGTCGGCGGGCCGGTCCTCGGCCCGGCGCTCTCGTACCTGCTGCTCGGCACGCCGGGCGCCCCGGGCTACGCCGGCGCCGACCCCGAGGTGTTCGTCGCCCTGAACCCGCGGCCGCTGCCGCCGGGGCGGCTCTCGCCGGGAATTTCGCTCGACCTGACCAATCCGTTCGCGCCGGTTTACACTAACCCGACGCTTAACTTCTCCGGCGACTACAGCGCCGTGTTCGGGATCGCCAACCGCGTCTGTTCGGTTGCCTACGGCGCTCCCCGGGCAGGCGATCCGGGGCACTTCGCCTTCACGCCGCCGGATCCGTGCATGCCCTTCCAACTCACTCTCGACGTGATCGGGCCGACCGGGCCGGTCAGCTCGGGCGAGCTGGTCGCGCTCAATCCGCAGCCCTTGCCGCCCGGACGGTTCAGCTTGGTGGAACTCAGCTTCAGCCAGGGCGGTCTCCCCGATCCGATGATGACCTTCAGCCTCGATTTCATCCCGCCCGGCGGCGGCGCCCCGATCCCGTTCAGCTTCAGCCCGGCTCCAATTCCCGAGCCGGCCGGTCTTGCCGTCCTCGGATTCGGCCTCGCCGTCCTCGTGGGCAGCCGGGCTGGACGGTCCCGCGCCATCCGCTAACCTCGCTCCGGGCAAACCGGAGCAGGACATTGGCATCGGCGTCGGACGGCCGCGTGGGCGGCAAGGTGGCGATCGTGACCGGCGCGGGTTCGCGCGCCGACGGCATCGGCAACGGGCGCGCCGCGTCCATCCTGCTCGCGCGCAACGGCGCCAAGGTGGCGCTGATCGACGAGAACCCCGAATGGGTCGCCCGCACCAAGGCGATGATCGAAGAGGAAGGCGGAACCTGTCAGGTCATCGCCGGCGACGTCACCGTACCGGCCGACTGCGCGCGCATCGTCGCCGAGACCGTGCGCGCATGGGGCCGGCTCGACGTGCTGGTCAACAATGTCGGCATCGGCGGTCCGCCCGGCTCGGCCGTCGATCTCGATCTGGAGGCCTGGGACCGCGCGCTGCGCGTCAACGTCACCTCGATGATGCTGATGGCGCGCTTCGCGATCCCGGAGATGGCGCGCAACCATTCCGGCTCCATCATCAACATCGCCTCCTACGCCGGCCTGTTCGGCGGCCATCCCCACCTGCTCTATCCGACCTCGAAGGGCGCCGTGGTCAACATGACCCGCGCGATGGCGGCGCATCACGCGACACAAGGCATCCGCGTCAACGCGGTCGCGCCCGGAATGGTGTATACGCCGATGGTCTACGCCGGCGGCATGAGTGAGGAGACCCGTGAAGCCCGCCGCAACCGCTCGCTCCTGAAGACCGAGGGCAGCGGCTGGGACGTCGGCAACGCCGTGCTGTATTTGGCGAGTGAGGACGCGCGCTGGGTCACCGGCATCGTCCTGCCGGTCGATGCCGGCGCCTCCGCCGCGCCCTCGGCCTACCCGGTGCGGTAGAAGGGGCGCGACATGCGCGGTTCGCTGACGCGGCTGGAACTGGCGATCGCCCGGATCGAGGCGATGCTGGCCGCCACAATCCCGCATCTGGCGACGAAAGCGCAGGTCGCCGAGTTGGGTGCCGAACTCCGCGCCGAACTCGCCGAAAAGCCGAGTAAGGCCTATCTGTGGCTGGTCCTCGGCGTCCTCGTCACCGCCATCCTCGGCTCCTTCGGCGCCGGCCTCGCCGCGGTATCGGTCCTGCATTAGCCCCGTCCGCTTGGCAGTGGGCTCGCCCAGGCCTATGGCAGCGTCGGTTCCCAGGAGACCCGACCATGCAAGTCGGCCGCTTTCCCGCCACGCGCCTGCGCCGGCTGCGTGGCACCCCCGCGCTGCGCGATCTGGTGCGCGAATCGTCGGTCGCGGCGTCCGACCTCATCCTGCCGATCTTCGTCGAGGAAGGTATCGACCACGCCCAGCCGGTCGATTCCATGCCCGGCGTCGATCGCATCCCCGAGCGCCACCTCGCGCGCGAGATCGAGGCCATCGCGCGCGACGGGGTGCGCGCGGTCATGCTGTTCGGCGTCTCCCATCACAAGGACGCATCGGGCAGCGACGCCTGCCGCCCCGACGGGCTGGTGGCGCGGATGGTGCGCGCCGCCAAGGACGCCGCTCCCGATCTGATGGTGATCCCCGACATCTGCTTTTGCGAATACACCGACCACGGCCATTGCGGCGTCATCGAACACGGGCATGTCGTCAACGACGCCACCATCGAGAACCTCGCGCGCCAGGCGGTGGTCGCGGCCGACGCGGGGGCCGACGTGATCGCGCCGTCGGCGATGATGGACGGCCAGGTGGCGGCGACCCGCCATGCGCTCGACGGCGCCGGGCACACGCAGACCCCGATCATGGCGTACTCGTCGAAATTCGCCTCCGCGTTCTACGGCCCGTTCCGCGCCGCCTCCGGCTGCGACCTGAAGGGCGACCGCAAGGCCTATCAGATGGACCCGGCAAACGGGCGCGAGGCGCTGCGCGAATCGCTCGCCGACGAGGCCGAGGGCGCCGACATCCTGATGGTCAAGCCGGGCCTGCCGTATCTCGACGTGCTGGCGCGCCTGCGCGAGCGCACCTTGCTGCCGCTCGCCGCCTATCAGGTCAGCGGCGAATACGCGATGATCAAGTTCGCCGCCGCTGCCGGTGCGATCGACGAGGGCCAAGTGGTGCGCGAAACACTCGGCGCGTTCAAACGCGCAGGGGCCGACCTGATCCTGACGTATTTCGCACGCGCCGTGATCCGCCACGGTTTTTGACGGTCTCAATATCCGCGATCTACGCGGTCGCGGTCGTGGAGCGGTTGCAAGCGACCTGATGAGCCTCGACGAAGCCTGGTGCGCTGCCGCGGCCGACACGAACGAGGAAGAGAATGGCTCGCCTTCCACAACCGTTGGAACACCATGTCGTCGGGCGCCTTGGTTGGTTGAGGGCGGCGGTCCTTGGGGCCAATGACGGCATTCTCTCGATCTCCAGCCTGATCATCGGCGTTGCGAGCGCGCAGGGTACACACCACAGCATTTTGGTCGCCGGCCTCTCGGGACTTGTTGGCGGCGCGATGTCGATGGCGGCGGGAGAATATGTCTCGGTCAGCTCGCAATCCGATTCCGAGCGGGCGGATATCGGGCGCGAACGTCAGGAGCTAAGCGCCAATCGAGACGGCGAAATGAGGGAGTTGGCTGGAATCTACATCAGGCGCGGCCTGGACAAGGCGCTCGCGCTCCAGGTAGCCGAGCAGCTGATGGCGCACGATGCGCTCGGTGCCCACGCGCGCGACGAGCTGGGAATATCGAGTACGACCGCGGCACGGCCGGTCCAGGCGGCTCTGGCGTCCGCGGCGGCATTCTCGGTCGGCGCGGCTCTCCCGCTGTTGATGGCGCTGGTGACGCCGAACAGCCTCGTGGTTGGGGCGGTCTCCGTCGCGTCTCTTTTGTTTCTTGCGCTGCTGGGCGTCGTCGGTGCGAAGATCGGAGGAGCCAATGTGCTGAAGGCCGCGATCCGTGTTACTTTCTGGGGTGCGCTTGCGATGGCAGTCACGGCGGGAATCGGTGTCGTCGTCGGTACGCAGGTCTGACGCGTCAGACGCCCGGTGGCCGCCGACAATTCAGTGACCAAGGACTATCGCGCGGGCGCGCGCACTGGTACCATTTGGTGCGCTGCTCCGCCCAGAAGGAATCGCACCAATGATCCATCACGTCTCCATCTCCGCACGCGACCCGCGCCACGTCGCCGACGTCCTCGCGGAAATCATGCACGGCCACACGCGTCCGTTCCCGGGACAAATCGCGGACTCGTTCATGGCGATCAGCGGCGACGAGCACGGCACGATGGTCGAGGTCTACCCCGCCGACACCACCCTGCAACCCGGCCAGGACGACGCGCAGGTCAGCGGGCTTCGCGACCAGGTTCTGCCGCCGACCTCGCCGTTCCATTTCCTCCTGTCGGTGCCCGCCGACCGCGCGGAGATCGAGCGCATCGGCGCGCGCGAGGGCTGGCGCACCAAGCTGTTCGGCCGCGGCGCGCCGGGGCAGAAGCCGTTCTTCCATGTCATCGAGTTCTGGGTGGAGAATCGCTTGATGATCGAGCTGGCGCCGGAGACGATGATCGGCGAATACACCCAGCTCATGGCCCCGGCCGAGGTCGACACGCATATCGCCGCCCGCGCGAACAACTGATGCTGATCGTCGATTCCATGGGATGCACCGCCTGCGAATGGCTCGGCTGGCCGCCATCTGAAGGCCATCGTCAGACGAACACCCGTCCGGTCGGGCGGCTGGCTCTGGTCAGCATGTCGCAACGCGATATAACGCGCCGCGACCCGCAGCGGACTGATCCCTCATGCCCCCCAAAACCACGCCCCACGCCCGGCTCCAAGAGTTCGGCGACTTCACCACCAATCCGCGCGTACTGGTCCTGGCCGCCATGGCGATCGTCGTCGGCAGCCTCGGCGTCGGCACCGCCTGGGTCCTGCTGCGGCTGATCGCGCTCGTCACCGGGATCGCCTATTACGGCGAGGCAACCACCGCGCACGGGATCATCATCTCGCTTTCCCATCTGGGCGCCTGGTCGATCCTGGTCCCGGTCATCGGCTCCCTGATCATCGGGCTGATGGCCCGGTTCGGATCGGAAAAAATCCGCGGCCACGGCATCCCCGAGGCGCTGGAAGCGATCCTGATCGGGCAAAGCCGGATCGAGCCGAAGGTGGCGTTTCTGAAGCCATTGTCCTCGGCGATCGCGATCGGCACGGGTGGGCCGTTCGGCGCCGAGGGGCCGATCATCATGACCGGAGGCGCCCTCGGCTCGCTGTTCGCCCAACTCTTCAACATGAGTTCCGCCGAGCGCAAGACGCTCCTCGTGGCCGGTGCGTGCGCCGGCATGACGGCGGTGTTCGGCACCCCGGTCGCCTCGGTCCTGCTGGCGGTGGAGATGCTGCTGTTCGAGTGGAAACCGCGCAGCTTCATCCCCGTGCTGGTCGCCTGCATGACCGCCGCGGTGGAGCGGGGATGGCTGCTGCCGCTCGGCCCGTTGTTCCCGCACACCGGCTCGATGCCTCTCGACACCGTGAGCCTGCTGCTCTGCGTCGTCGTCGGCATCGTCGGCGGCATGGCCTCGGGGCTGTTGACCGCGATGGTGTACGCAACCGAGGATGCGTTCGGGAAACTCCCGCTGCACTGGATGTGGTGGCCGGCGATCGGCGGCCTCGTCGTTGGCATCGGCGGCCTGATCGACCCCGCGGCGCTTGGCGTCGGCTACATCAACATCAGCCATCTTCTCAGCGGTGACATGACCGCCGGCTGGATGCTTCGACTGATGCTGGTGAAGGCGATCATCTGGGCGGTCGCGCTCGGCTCGGGCACCTCGGGCGGAGTGCTGGCGCCGCTTTTGATCATGGGAGGGTGCGTCGGCGGCCTGTTCGGCATGGTGCTGCCGAATGCGGGGCCGGGGGACTGGGCACTGATCGGGATGGCGGCGACCATGGGCGGAACGATGCGCTCGCCGCTGACCGCCATGATGTTCGCGATCGAATTGACCGGGGACGGCGCGCTGATCGTGCCGCTGCTGGCGGCCTGCGGAGCCAGCTATGCGTTCACCGTGCTGTTGCTGAAGCGGTCGATCCTGACCGAGAAGGTGGCGCGGCGCGGCCATCACCTCACCCGCGAATACAGCATCGATCCGCTCGACGTCGCACGGGTCGCCGACGTGATGGTGACGGCGGTCGAGACGCTGCCCGCCGATATGACGATGGGCAAGCTGGTGGAGTTCTTCGGCGACGAGGGGCGTCACCGGGGCTATCCGGTGATCGATCCCGAAGGCCGGCCCATCGCGCTCGCATACCGTGCCGACGCGCTGCACGCGATGCGCGACCCCGAGCACCAGGGCGCGACGCTCGCCGAGGCGCTGGGCGGGCGGGATATGCCGACGGCCGACCCCGACGAGCCGGTCAACGCACTGGTCACGCGCATGATCCAGACGGACGCTGCCCGGGTTCCGGTGATCCGGGCCGAGGATGGCGTGCTGATCGGTTTCATGGCGCGCAGCGACCTTCTGCGAGTACGCGCGAACCTGCTCGCCGAGGAGAGTGATCGAAGTCGGCTCCTCGGCTGGGGCCGGCGCCGTCGCGCTACCTGAGCGGTCGGCTTGCCCAACCCGGACCCGGATGCGAATGTCCGCCCGCCTCATCGCCGTCATGCCCGGCGAAGGCCGGGTATCCACGTCTTTGCTTGCAGCCAGGTAAAGACGTGTATGGCCGGAGCACGTCCGGGTATGACGGTCTTTGGTCATGTCCGATCGCCCCGCTTGAGAATTTCCACAGAGGACTGAATGGCCAAGATCAAGGTGAAGACGCCGGTTGTCGAACTCGACGGCGACGAGATGACCCGCATCATCTGGGGGTTCATCAAGCAGAAGCTGATCCTCCCCTATCTCGACATCGACCTGAAATACTACGACCTCGGGATGGAGCATCGCGACGAGACCAACGACAAGGTGACCGTCGACGCGGCGAACGCCATCGCCAAATACGGCGT
>JBDTFI010000059.1:0-3651 GCA_039938035.1 Acetobacteraceae bacterium
GCCGCGCCTTGCGCGGCGATGGCGCCGGTGGCGAGCGGGCCTTGTCCGACCGCGTACACCTCGCCGTCCGCCGCCAGCAGCGGCGTCACCAGAAGCATTCCGCCGGTCAGATTGGTCGCATCGCCCAGCGCCGAGACCGCGATGTCGATGCGTTCGCCGCTGCGCGCGAAGGCGGGCAGATCGGCGGTGACCATCACGGCGGCGACATTCTTGGTCTCCAGCTTGGCCGCTTGGTCGGATGTGTTGACCCCGAGCCGCTCCAGCATCCCGATCAGCGATTGGCGGGTGAACACGGCATTGTCGAGCTTGTCGCCGGTGTTGTTGAGCCCGACCACCAGCCCGTAGCCGATGAGCTGGTTGGGCCGCACGCCTTCGACGTCGGCGATGTCCTTGATGCGGGTCTGCGCGCTCGCCGCGATCGGCCACAGCGAGACGGCGGCGAGGAGCGGCAGGGCGAGGCGCGGTAAGCGCACGAAGCTCTCCGGTAAAGAGGTCGTAAGGTTTTGCCGTCATTCTGCACGCCATGTTCCTGGCGCCGTCGTCCGGGTCGCAAGCCGCGTGCCAGCCATGCACCGGCGCGGTCGGCGGATCGCGCGGGCAGGCAAGGCGGCAGAACGTGCCGAGGCGGCAGAAGGAGCCGGGCCGATGACCGAACTGGGCGGGATCGAGCGGATGACCGGGGCGCCGGCCGCGGTGCGGGTGAGCCAGCCGAGCCTCGGCACGGCGTTCGCGGTGCCCGCCGCCGCCGATACGGCGCCGCCGCTCCCGGTGAGCGCGCTCGGCGCATCGGGAGCGCTCTCCGGGCTGCTTGCCTTGCAGGAGGCGGGGGGCGCGCCGGTTCGCGATCGCGAGGCACGTCGGCGCGGGCGCGACATTCTCGGCGCGCTGACGGAGCTGCAACGCGCCTTGCTCGGCGGCTTGGGTTCGGACGGCGCGATCACCCGCCTTTCCGCCCTGCTCGCTGATCTCCCGATGGCCGCGGACCCGCGGTTGAACGCCATCCTCGCGGCGATCCGCCTGCGTGCCCGCGTCGAACTGGCGCGCCGTCAAGGCGGATGTTGATACGGATGTGACATGGAATTGCCGGCTTGATCAGAACGTGACAACGCCAAGAAGGTTCCGTGTCCGGCTGACCCTTTCGGAATACACCTGTCGATAGTCAGCCAAAGTGGCCGGTGCATGTAGCACTCGGTTTGTCCGCTCCGTTCTAGGTTTGGCCTCGGGCCATGGCCGAGGCCAAACCGCCGCGTCGAGCGGGTTCACGCGTTAGCCCGTCATGCCGCCTGTTTCACTGCGTCCTCGCGTGGGAGGCCGGCGCCATCATAGTGCCCGATGCCGCGTGGGCCCTGAAACACCGCGTTGGCTGCCGTCCTGATAGCGGCGGACCTTGGCCGTCGCCCGCACGTAGTGCGCGCAATGGACTGGCCGGGATCTGTAGGCGAAGGTGGGTCTATTCCGGCCGCCGTTTTCGTTTACGCCCGATAGATGAATTGAACGGTAAGCCGCGGCGGTGGCTGGCTTCCGTTGTCGCACTCGCTTAACTTCGGTCCTCGGACAATGGGGCGAGCGCATGACGATCCGCGACGGGTTCCTGGGCAGCATCGGCAACACCCCGCTCATCCGCCTCAAGCGCGCCTCCGACGCGACCGGCTGCGACATCCTCGGCAAGGCGGAGTTCCTGAATCCCGGCGGGTCGGTCAAGGATCGCGCGGCACTGGGGATCATCGAGGATGCCGAGGCGAGCGGGCGGCTGCGTCCCGGCGGCGTGATCGTCGAGGGAACGGCCGGCAATACCGGGATCGGATTGGCCCTCGTCGGCAACGCCCGAGGCTACCGTACCGTCATCGTCATGCCGGAGACGCAGAGTCAGGAGAAGAAGGACTTCCTCCGCCTCATCGGCGCCGATCTGCGGCTGGTGCCCGCCAAGCCGTACCGCGATCCCGGCAACTACGTCCGCTTCTCCGAGCGGCTGGCCGGCGAGATCGCCGAGACCGAACCCAACGGCGCCATCTGGGCCAACCAGTTCGACAACGTCGCCAACCGCGACGCGCATCGGCGCACCACCGGGCCGGAGATCTGGGCCGAGACCGGCGGCAAGGTGGACGGTTTCACCTGCTCAGCCGGCACCGGCGGCACCATCGCCGGCGTGGCCATGGCGCTGAAGGCGCACAATCCGAAGGTCCGCATCGTGCTCGCCGATCCGATGGGCTCGGCGTTCTACAATCACTACGCACATGGGGAACTGCGCGCCGAAGGCAGCTCCATCACCGAGGGGATCGGCAACAGCCGCATCACCAAGAACCTCGAAGGCGCCCCGATCGACGCCGCCTACCAGATCCCCGACGACGAGGCGTTGCCGATCATCTTCGAGATGGTCGAGCACGAAGGGCTGGTGCTCGGCGGCTCCACGGGGATCAACGTCGCCGGGGCGATCCGCCTCGCCCGCGAGTTGGGGCGGGGGCACACGGTCGTCACGATCCTTGCCGACGGCGGCGCGCGCTATCAGTCGAAACTGTTCAACCCGGCGTTCCTGCGGGAAAAGAACCTGCCCGTACCCGGCTGGATGAGCTGATCGAAGGGGGAAGGAAGATGGCCGAGAGCACCCGTACCGAGAAGGGCCGCGCGATGCGGCGCCGGCTGATGGGCGAGGCGTACGCCGACAAGATCGACAAGGCGGTGTACGACGATCCGATCATGAAGAAGTTCGGTGAGATCGCCGTCGAGAACGTGTTCGGCGGCCTGTGGATCCGCCCCGGCCTCGACGTGAAGACGCGCACGCTGATCTGCGTCATCTCCGACACCGTGATGGGTCGCGAGGCGGAGCTTGCGATCCATCTGCGGATGGCCCGGCGCGAAGGGTGGAGCGAGGACGAGCTTGTCGAGGGACTGCTGCATTTGTCGGGTTATTGCGGCCTGCCGCTGGTGCGCGAGGCGCTGATCGTGGCGCGCAAGGTGTTCGCGGAGATGCGGGCCGAGGGGTGAGCGAGGCGGAAGCGCAACGCCGCCTCAGCGCCGAACTGCGCGACCGGGCGGTCCGGACGGGCGATGTGGAGACGATGCTGGCCGCCGTCGCCGCGGCCCGCGCCGCGCTGGCCGAGGACGAAACCGACCCGCGCTCCCTCGCGCTGCTGGGCGCGGCGCGGACGGTGCTGGGCGAACACACGAGCGATCCCACATGGCTTGAGGCGGCCGCCGGGAGCTACCGGGAAGCGCTGGCCGCGAGCGACGGCGAGGACCGGGCGCGGATGCACCGCAACCTCGGCGCGGTCCTGTCGCTGCTGGGCCGGCTGACCGATGATCCGTTCGCTCTCGCCGAAGCCATCGACCACGGCCGCGCCGCGGTGGACGGGTACGCGCCCGGCAGCCTCGATTGGGCGATCGCACAGAACAACCTCGCCGACGCCCTGGGGGTCCTGGGGGAACGCACCGGCGACCGGGACGCGCTCAACGCCTCCGTCGTTGCGTGCCGCTCGGCGCTGACGGTCACGACGCGCGCCACGTTCCCGCGCGACTGGGCGATGAGCAGCACCAACCTCGCGAACGCGCTCGTCGCACTCGGCGGGAAGGCGCGGCTGGCCGAGGCAATCGCGCTCTATCGGGCGGCGCTGGAGGCGCTGGACGATCCCCGCCTCGCTTCAGCTGTCCGCTACA
>JBDTFI010000060.1:0-2841 GCA_039938035.1 Acetobacteraceae bacterium
CCGAGGTCTGCTGCTGCTTGCTGATCTCCACGCCCAGCAACTCCTTGCACAGGTCGCGCAGGCCGTGACGGTCGGTGAAGGTGCGGACCAGCTTGGCGGCGATCTTGGTGCAGCGCACCGGGGCGACAGTGATCCCCAGGCTGTGCTGGAGGACCGCCACGTCGAAGCGGGCGAAGTGCATCAGCTTGACGGTGTCGGGGTCGGCGAATAGGCGCGCGAGGTTGGGACAATCGAAGCCGCGGCCGCCGAGCGAGGCGGGGCGGAGTTGCACCAGATGGGCGGCGGAATCACCCGCCGAGAGTTGCACGAGGCACAGCCGGTCGCGATGCGGGTTGAGCCCCATCGTCTCGGTATCGACGGCGACGACCGGGCCAAGCGAAACACCGTCCGGCAGGTCGTCGCGGTGGATGTGGATGGTGGCGCCGGGCATGAACTGGGTTTCGCTCATGGCGCGCTCATTTCGTGTGCGGTGGTGCCCAGGAGAAGACTCGAACTTCCACGACCTTGCGGCCACAGGTACCTGAAACCTGCGCGTCTACCAATTCCGCCACCTGGGCAGGGGCTGTCGGCAAGGCGCGCGATGTAGCGGTGCGGCGCGCGCCCGTCAACCGAACCTAGCGGAACACCACCCGGCGCGACAGCGCGAAGTTCACCCCCATTCCGGCCACCGCGCCGGCCGCGACCGCCAGCACTGGCTGGGCGGCGCACACCACGAACAGGGTGACGAGCACGGCGTAGGTGCCGCGATTGAGAACGAAGCCCGCCACATTGGTCAGCATGTAGCGTGCCCATTGGTGATGCGCGGGGCCGCCACCCCGGCCGCGAAAGGTCCAGGTCCGGTTCAGCCCCCAGTTGACCGAGGCGGCGACGAGATAGGCCGCGATGCCCGCGCCGTACAGGCCGAGCGGGGCGCGCAGCGCGTATACCGTCGCGGTGTCGAACAGGAAGCCGATCACGCCCACTACGCCGAAGCGCAGGAACTGCGCCGCCATCTCCATCGCTCACCCTTGCCACTCGGCGGCTGGCCTGTCTTCTATCGGCGAACCAACCCTTGACGGAAGGCCCGCCATGAAGCGCCGCACATTCCTCGCCGGCTCCGCCGCCACGCTCACCGCGCCCCTGGCCGCCCCCTCCGTCGCCCGGGCGCAGGGCAGTCGGGTCCTGAAGTTCATCCCGCAATCGGACGTGACGATTCTCGATCCGATCTGGACCACCGCGTACGTCACCCGCAATCATGGCTACCTGATCTTCGACACCCTCTACGGCTTCGATGGCAAGTTCGAGCCGCAGCCGCAGATGGTCGCGGGCCACGTGGTGGAAAACGACGGCAAGCAGTGGAAGCTGACGTTGCGCGACGGCCTCGCCTGGCATGACGGGACGCCGGTGCTCGCGCGCGACTGCGTCGCCTCCATCGTGCGTTGGGGCAAGCGGGATTCCTACGGCCAGACCTTGATGGCCTACACCGACGAGCTTTCGGCGCCCGACGACAAGACGATCCAGTTCAAGCTCAAGAAGCCGTTCTCCATGCTGCCCGAGGCGCTCGGCAAGCCGGGCAGTTCGATGTGCGCGATGATGCCCGAGCGGCTCGCCAAGACCGACCCGTACAAGCAGGTGACGGAGATGGTCGGCAGCGGGCCATTCAAGTGGAACGCCAAGGAGCGCGTGGTCGGCTCGCGCGCCGTCTATGAGCGCAACGCCGCCTATAAGCCGCGTGAGACCGGCACGGTGGAGTGGACCGCTGGGCCGAAGATCGTGAACTTCGACCGCGTCGAGTGGCACGTCATCCCCGACCTTTCGACCAAGGCGGCGGCGTTGCAGAACGGCGAGGTGGATTGGTGGGAGGACCCGACCGGGGACATCCTGCCGCTGTTGCGCGCGCAGGCTGGGCTGGTGGTGGAAGTGACCGATCCGACCGGGCTGATGGCCTGCCTGCGGCTGAACGAGCTGTATCCGCCATTCGACAATCCGGCGATCCGCCGCGCGCTGCTGGGCGCGGTGAACCAGTCCGACGTGATGATCGCGGTGGCTGGCGATCCCAAGCTGATGCATGTGCCGACCGGCATCTTCACCCCCGGCACGCCGATGGCGAGCGACGTCGGGCTCGACGTGTTCCGCGGCCCGCGCGACTACGCCGCGGTGAAGCGCGAGATCGAGGCCGCCGGCTACAAGGGCGAGAAGGTGGTGTTCATGTCGCCCACCGACTTCCCGATCCTGAAGGCCGAGGCCGACGTCTGCGCTGACATGCTGAAGAAGGCCGGCTTCAACGTCGATTACCAGGCGATGGACTGGGGCACCGTGGTGCAGCGCCGGGCCATGCAGAACAAGCCCGACGCCGGCGGCTGGAGCGCGTTCTCGACGTTCTGGGCGGGGCTGGACCAGTCGAACCCGGTGGGCCACGCCTTCCTGCGCGGCAACGGCAAGCAAGCGCTGTTCGGCTGGCCGACCGCGCCGAAGCTCGAGGAGTTGCGCCAGCAATGGATCGACGCGCCCGATGTGCCGACCCGCAAGAAGATCGCCGAGGAACTGCAACTTCAGGCATTGCAGGACGTGCCGTACGTGCCGCTCGGCCAGTATTTCGCGGCGACGGCGCATAAGAAGGAGATCACCGGGATCCTGAACGGGTTCGTGATCTTCTGGAACGTGAAGCGCGTGTAGCGGAGATAACGAAGGCCCCGGAGGGAAACCCTCCGGGGCCTTCCATTGTCTGTCCGTTAGCCAGACGAAAGTAACCTGGGTTACGCGACCCCAAGCATTGAAGTGACGATCCAGGTGCCGGCGACTGGCGCGGGCTGCAAACAATGAGACACTGGATCACCTCCTTTCAGTTGCGTTGACGATGGC
>JBDTFI010000061.1:0-13237 GCA_039938035.1 Acetobacteraceae bacterium
ATCCTGTTCATCGACGAGATCCACACCGTCATCGGCGCCGGCGCCACGAGTGGGGGCGCGATGGACGCCTCGAACCTGCTGAAGCCCGCGCTCGCCTCGGGCACCATGCGCTGCATCGGCTCGACCACGTACAAGGAATTCCGCAACTACTTCGAGAAGGACCGCGCGCTGGTCCGCCGCTTCCAGAAGATCGACGTGAACGAGCCGACGCTCGAGGACACCGTCAAGATCCTGCGCGGCCTGAAGATCAATTACGAGAAGCACCACAAGGTGCGCTACACCGACGAGGCGATCCGCGCCGCCGTCGATCTCTCGGCCAAATACATCAACGACCGCAAGCTGCCCGACAAGGCGATCGACGTGATCGACGAAGCCGGCGCCTCGCGGATGCTGCTGCCCGAGCACAAGCGGCGCAAGACCGTCACCTTGAAGGATATCGAGGACGTCGTCGCCAAGATCGCCCGGATCCCCGCCAAATCGGTCTCCAGCGACGACAAGGAGACGTTGCGCAACCTCGATCGCGACGTGAAGGCGATGGTGTTCGGCCAGGACAAGGCGATCGGCGAGCTGACCGCGGCGATCAAGCTGTCGCGCGCCGGATTGCGCGATCCGGAAAAGCCCATCGGCAACTATCTGTTCTCCGGCCCCACCGGCGTCGGCAAGACCGAGGTCGCCCGCCAGCTCGCCTCCGTCCTCGGCATCGAGCTGATCCGCTTCGACATGTCCGAGTACATGGAGCGTCACAGCGTCTCTCGCCTGATCGGCGCGCCGCCCGGCTATGTCGGCTTCGATCAGGGTGGTTTGCTCACCGATTCGATCGATCAGCACCCGCACGCGGTGTTGCTGCTCGACGAGATCGAGAAGGCCCATCCCGACCTGTTCAACATCCTCTTGCAGGTGATGGACCACGGCAAGCTCACCGATCACAACGGCAAGACCGTCGATTTCCGCAACGTCATCCTCATCATGACTACCAACGCCGGCGCAGCCGACCTCGCCCGCGCCTCCATCGGCTTCGGGCGAGATACGCGCATCGGCGAGGACGACGAGGCGGTGAAGCGCCTGTTCACCCCGGAATTCCGCAACCGGCTGGACGCCATCGTCGGCTTCGCCGGCCTGACGCCGGAAGTCGTCGGCCGCGTGGTCGAGAAATTCGTCATGCAGTTGGAAGCCCAACTCGCCGACCGCAACGTGACGATCGAGCTGTCCTCGGGCGCCAAGGAGTGGCTGGCCGAACGCGGCTACGACCCGTTATACGGCGCGCGCCCGTTGGCAAGGGTGATCCAGGAACACGTCAAGAAGCCGCTGGCCGAGGAGTTGCTGTTCGGCCGCCTGGTGCGCGGCGGCTCGGTGAAGGTCACGTTGAAGGAGGGCAAGCTCGACTTCGACATCGTCGAGACCGCGGTCGCCGCGGTCCCGAAGCCCGACGAGGAGGGCGGCGGCGGGGCGGACCAGGAGACCGAGGTGGTGGAGTAGCGCCCACCTCACCCAACCCTCTCCGCCCAGGCGGAGAGGGAGCCTCTCCCCCTCTCCGTCCCTGGGGGCGGAGAGGGCCGGGGAGAGGTGGGGGACTTTCCAGTTCCCGAACCACCCGCTCCAACACGCTCTCCAAATTCTCCACCACCTCATGGTTCCAGAACCGGATCACGCGATAGCCATGCGCGGCGATCTCGGCCGAGCGCACCGCATCGGCCTCCTCGCGCTCCGCGTGCTGACCGCCATCAAGCTCGATCACCAGCTTCCGCGCCGGACAGGCGAAATCGGCGATCCGCCGCCCGATCGGATGCTGTCGGCGGAACCGCCACTTCATCGCGGTCTCGCGCAGCGCCCGCCACAGGCGCCGTTCCACCTCCGTGCCCTCGCGCCGCAGCCCGCCCAGGCGGAGAGGGAGACGCGAGGATGCGAGGGATTGGCGAAGACTGGGTAAATGCCGCCATCCCCTTCTCCCTCTCCGCCCCTGGGGGCGGAGAGGGTCGGGGTGAGGTGGGGGACACTGGGCGTGGCGGCTCAGTCCCCGCCCGTGGCGGGGCATCACGAGGAAGTGTAGTTTCCACCGAATGCTCCCCCGCAGTCGTCGCTCATCGGCGGCCAAACCGGTGCTACGGTCCGCGCTGTTGTTGGTAATGGGAGGACCCACGCGATGACGAGCACTGCCCGCCATAGCCGCGAGCTGAGTGTCCTGGCCCTGATGCTGGGCATCTGCACCGCTCTCGCCCCTCCCACGCCAGTGCCGGCTACATCGTGAATGACCTGGTGTCGGACCTGCCCGACCTCGCACCGGTCACCGACCCGAACCTGGTCAATCCCTGGGGACTCGCGAGTTCGCCGACGAGTCCGATCTGGGTGTCCGACAACGGCACCGGCGTCGCTACCTTATACAACGGAGCCGGCCAACCTTTCCCGGTGGCTTCTCCCCTGGTGGTCACGATCCCGCCCCCCCTTGGCGGTATGCCGCCCGCCGCCCCGACCGGCGTGGTGTTCAATTCCACACCGGATTTCGGCGGCGCCCACTTCATCTTTGCCACCGAAAACGGCACGGTTTCCGCCTGGACAAGCGGCACGGCCGCGGCTCTCAAGGTCGACAATTCCGCTTCCGGCGCCGTCTACAAAGGACTGGCGCTCGGCAACAACGGCATGGCCAATCTGCTGTACGCGACCAACTTCAACGCCGGAAAGATCGACGTCTTCAACAGCAGCTTCGCGCCCGTCAACCTGGCCGGCTCGTTCACCGATCCGCTTCTGCCGGCGGGCTACGCGCCGTTCGGCATCGAGAACATCGGCGGCAAGCTCTACGTCTCCTACGCCCTGCAGGACGCGGCGAAGCACGACGACGTCGCCGGCCCGGGCCATGGCTTCATCGACGTCTTCGACACCAACGGCAATTTGTTGGAGCGCTTCGCCTCGATGGGCTCGCTCAACTCGCCCTGGGGGCTGGCACTGGCGCCGGGTGATTTCGGTACGTTCAGCCACGATCTGCTGGTCGGGAATTTCGGCGACGGGACCATCAACGCGTTCAATCCCGCAACCGGGCTTTCCTCGGGCAGCTCGACGACACCCTCGGAAATCCCATCGTGATCGACGGATTGTGGGGCTTGTTGTTCGGCAATGGCGGCAATGGCGGACCGACGGATGAACTCTTCTTCAGCGCCGGCATTGCCGGACCCGGCGGCGTGAAGGAGGAGCACGGGCTGTTCGGCGATCTCGCGGCGGTCCCCGAGCCCTCGGCGATCGCGTTGTTCCTGTCGGGTCTGGTCCTGCTTGGCGTCAATCGCAACCGTCGCCGCGGTTGACACCACCCTCGGGGGCACGAAGGGCGGCGCCTCCGGACGCCACACCGTTCGAACTCTGGGCGCAGCTTGGGCGCGATGAGCGAGACCGCAAAAGAAAGTCCCCCTCCCCTTGCGGGAGGGGTCGGGGCAAGGACCCCGACATCCCCCGCCACCACGAACCGGCGTTGACGCCCTCCAGCCCCGCCTGCCACTCTCAATACCCTGCCCTTTCAGCAAGGACCACCGCATGCGCGCGAGCATCGCCATTCTCCCGGCCCTTCTGTTGCTCGCCGTCACGCCGCCCGCCCACGCCCAGCAATTCCCGCCGTTCGGAACCCGCCTGGGCCCCGGCCTGAAGGGCGACGACCTCGCCATCGTCACCAACGTCACCGATGCGTTGAACGCGGCGGGAACCAAGGACTCGAAGACCTGGTCGAACCCCAAGACCAGCACCTCCGGCACGATCTCGCTGATCCGCGACTTTCACAGCGCCGGCATGGGGTGTCACGAGTTGAAATACCTGTTCGACTTCACCCGCCCGGCGCGTCACCGGACCTACACGCTGAACTGGTGCCGCACCGCCGCCGGCGAGTGGAAGATCAAGAGCTAGGCGTCTCGTTCAAACGACTGGCGCGGCCCTCACCCGGCGCGCCGTGCGCGCCGACCTCTCCCGCCATGCGGGAGAGGTGACGTTCAACGCACCAGCGCGCCACCCGCCGCCACCCCCTCTCCCGCTCCGCGGGAGAGGGGGTTAATAGCGAGAGACCCACACCCTCCCACTTCACCTCTCCCGCTGCGCGGGAGAGGTCGCCGCGCCCTGGCGCGGCGGGTGAGGGCCTACGCCGCCAGCGCCCGCACGAACGTCGCGTCTGGAGCATCATCCTCCGCCACCCGCGCGACATGGGCACCACCGTCAGCAAATCGCCGAGGCTCGCCTTCCGATGCACCACGGCGATGCGCACCGGGGGGTTCTCCAGCCGAGCGATGTCGAGGAACTCCGCCATCGCGAACGTCTCGGAGTTGGGGTGCGGCGTCACGAAGTCGAACGCCGCCTGCCGCCCTTCGGTGCGCACCAGCGCATCGACTCTCCACGGGTTATCGGACACCCCCGCGGACCTCCGCCTCGCGAATTACGTCCGCCTCGGGAAAAACCCGCTCAAGCTTGGCCACCAGCCGGCGGACCGAAGCGGCCTCCCATCCTCTCTCGGTCCGCAGCATCGCGCGTTCCAACGCGCGACCGGACGCATTCGCCACCGCCATGACCACGCCGGGCAAGGAACGCCTCCCAGTTCGCAGGCTCCGGCAGCGCCGGCGTGGCAACTGGGAGATTGTCGGCCATGGCTTTCGCCAGCCCCACCGCCGCAGCGGCGTTGAGCGCCAACTGATGGTGATGGGTTCCCTCGATCAACCACACCCGTCAGTCGCGACGCGGAGCTAATTTCAGAGCGGAATACGGCCATCCGATGCGGCGGATGGATATCCGCCGGAGTAGCCCTCCGGCAGGTTGCCGCCGTCGGTCGCGTGTCTCCCGGGGCACGCACACGACACAGGGGGCCCAATATGCTTCGCGATCCTATCGTTGCACGACATCGTTTGCGGACCGTCGCGGTGGAAGCGGTGGATGTCGCCCTGGTCCTGGCGGTCGATAGCTCGGGCAGCATCAGCAGCGAGGATATTGCCCTGCAGTTCCGCGGCTATGCCCAGGCCATCACCAGTGACGTGGTCATGGACACCGTGCGCTCGGGCCGGCACGGCCGGATCGCGCTCGCCTTCGCCGCATGGTCAAGCGCCGGGCAACAGGATCAGCTTGTGCCGTGGATGCTGATCGACGGCATGTCGGCCGCGCGCCAATTCGCCGCCACATTGCTGGACGCGCCGAGCCTCACTCCTGGATTTACTTCGATCAGCGGAGCCATCGATTTTGCCCGACAGATGTTGTCGGCGTGTGGTTATGCGGCCGACCGGCGGGTGATCGACGTCTCCGGCGATGGCGCCAACAACGATGGCCGACCCGTGACGGAGGCGCGGGACGAAGCGATCGCCGCCGGCATCGCGATCAATGGCCTGCCCATCGTCCGACAGGAACCGGACATCGCGGCCTATTACTCCCGGAATGTCATTGGTGGGGAGGCCGCATTCATTACCGTTGCCAGCGACATTTCGGGCTTCCATACTGCGGTGCTGGAAAAGTTTGCCACCGAAATCGCGCGGGTTGGTACGCGGACCCGCTTAAGCTGAGAGGTGTGGTCGATGGTCATTTCCAACGTCGCCGTGGAACCAGGATCAGCTCCGCCGACCGCGCTGCCGCAACACGTGAAACGCGCGCTCGCCTATCTGCGGGCGAATATGGCCTCGAAGGTGACGTTGGCGGAGCTGGCCACCGCCTGCGGGATCTCGCAACGCGCGCTGCTGAACCAGTTCGAGCGTTTCCTCGGCGTCTCGCCGATCGCACACCTTCGTCGCATGCGGCTGGCCGCGGCCCGCGACGAGCTGCGGCAGTCCGATGGGACCGTTTCCATCTCGGAGGTCGCATCCGGTTGCGGCTTCACCCATTTGGCCCGGTTTGCCGCTGAATATCGCAAGGCGTTCGGCGAGCTGCCATCCGCGACGCTGCGGCGCGCCGTCGGGAGCACCGACAAGGGCAACGTCGGCAACGATTGTCGTGCGTCCGTGCCTTCGCCGTTTGTCGCGCGGCAACGACCGTCACTGATCATCCTGCCATTGCGTACCGAGACGATTCAGGAGCGGCACATAGCGCAGGAGCTGATGGAGCAACTGGCCGCCAGCATTTCGCGCACCAGTGTTGCATCCGTGACCTTTGCCGATCCCACAATGGTCCTCTCGCGGCGGACCGTACGGTCTCCTCGGGAGCCTGTGACCGCGGAATATTGCCTCAACGGCCGCCTGGTTCAGCGTGATGGCGGTATTCGCGTGACCCTGTGGCTGGTGGACACCGAGGGACGGCATGTCTGGGGCGACAGCTACGATGGGACGAGTTGTAGCGTGTTCGATCTGCTGCAACGGATCGTGGACGGCGCGGTATGTGGCGTCGTTCCTGGCATCGGCGGCGCGGAGATCGCGCGTATCCACCGTAAGGACCCAGAGGCTCTGGCGGCCCGGGAAATGATCCTGCGGGCCTTTCCGATTTTGCTGAAGATCGACTGGGACAGCACCCGGAAGGTATTCGCCATCGCCAGCCGCGCGATGGAGATGGATCCTGATGATGCGCTACCGGTTGCAGTGGCGGCATACTGCCAGGCCCGTCTGTTCAACGATGCCGCCACGGCGTCACCTGTCGCTACCCGCGGTCTCGCACACCACCTCACGCGCCGCGCTGGTGCTCTCGACGCCGGTGATCCTCTCGTGACGACGGCTCGTGCCGCGGTGGCGGCGTTGTCCGGGTCCCATGACGACGCCGAGACCCTGGTGGATCGCGCACTGGCAATGGACCCGACATCGGGTTGGGCGTGGGAACGCAAGGGCTTTCTGCTCTGGTGCAACGAACCAGATGTCGCCATCGGGTGTTTCAACAGGGCCCTGCGGCTTCATGGCCCTTTCATGCCGCGGGACAATTGTTTTCTGGGAATCGCCCAGGCACATGCGGCCGCCGACCGTTTTGACGAGGCAGCTCGCTGGGCACGCCGGGCGACGGCGGAAAACCCGCGGGCGGCGACGCCAAAAAGGGTTTTGATCTGCTATGAGGATAAGTCGGGCCGGCATTTCGCGGCACGGCAAATGGCCGGCCAACTGTGCCGCGAGCATCCTGAAGTGAGCGTCTCGCGACTTGAGCAGGTCCATCCCGACTGGTGCTTTAGCGACCTGCTGCGCGCCGGCGTGACGCCGTAGCAAGGGCGCCGAGCGAAAATGTGCGGAGCAATAACAAGCAGGGAGAGAGTGTGTCATGAAGGCTATTGAGCTTCTCGTGGTGGCTTCATTCGCCGGTGGAGGGTCATCATGCTGACGTTGCAACGTCGTACGGTGCTGAGTGGTGCCATCGCCGGCGCTGCGCTACTGCAACGCAGCGCATACGCCCAGTCTGGTCTGAACCGGAAGGTCATTCCCTGGAGCGATCAACCACCGCCGGTGCCGCCACCGCTGGCGAATGTGGCTCAGGGTATCACGCCCTGGGAGCGTCTCGATTCATGGATCACACCGAACGACAAGTGGTTCAGCATTGCCCACTACGATCGGCCGGTGATCGACGAGAAGGCCTGGCGACTCGACGTGGCTGGCATGGTCACCAAACCAACGACGATGACGCTCGCGGACCTGAAGGCTCTGCCACGGCAGGAGATCACCAGCACCCTCGAATGCTCGGGCAACAATGGCCTTCTATTTCTCATCAGCACGATCGGCAATGCGCGATGGGCGGGAGCGTCGTTGGCGAACATACTCCATACGGCACAGATCAAGACCGGCGCCATCGAAGTCGTGTTCTACGGTACGGACCAAGGCGAGGAGGTTGTGCACAAGGACACCCCGCTTGAGGTCAAATTCAACGGCACCTTCGCTCGGAGCATGTCGATCGGCGACGCGATGAACCCGGCAAATCAATTATGTTACGAGATGAATGGCTCGCCGCTACCGGCCGCCAACGGGTTTCCAGTGCGCCTGATTGCACCAGGCTGGTTCGGAGTCTGCAACGTCAAGTGGCTTCGCCGCATTGAATTGCGTGATACCCGCTATGTGGGCCGGTTCATGGGGCGCGACTACGTCACCGTCCGCGAGGTGCAGCGTGACGGCAAGACGACCGTCACTGAAACATCCGTGGGCCGCATGTTGCTGAAATCGGCACCCGCGCGAGTGACGCTGCAGGATGGACGCTATCGGATCGATGGAATGGCATGGGGCCCTGCGCCGGTTGCCGTGGTCGAGGTGAAGATCGACGACGGTCCGTGGACGAAGGCGGTGCTGGACGTCAGCAAGGCGGATCATGCGTGGCAATCCTGGCATCTCGATTGGTCGCCAACGCCCGGTGAGCACACAGTCAGCTCACGGGCGACCGATCAATCTGGCAGCGTTCAGCCCGCAATGGACGATCCGCTGATCGCCAACAAGAAGACCTATTGGGAGAGCAACGGGCAAATCACGCGGCATATCCGCGTCTAACGCCGGGTTCGATCGTGATCGCCACCCGCCGGTCCGGGGCGATGCCGCGACGCGCCAGCTCCGCCGCCGCCTCACCGGCGGTGCTTTCGATGAATTCGGGCAAGGTTTGCTTGCTCATCCCTGCATTATAGCTCGACAGGGGCAGGATTCCAGTCGGGCCACTTCCCGCATCACCGACCATCGCCGCTACACCCATTGGCAATCCTTGCTACTCCTGCCACCCTCTCCCCTCCTGGAGCCCAGCCTCATGCCGACCCGCAACATCAACCTCACCCAAGAGCAGGACGCCTTCGTCCACGAAGTCGTGACCTCGGGCGAATACCAGAACGCGAGCGAAGCCGTCCGCGACGCGCTCCGCGCCCTCCAGCAACGCCGCAAGGAAGACGCGCTCAAGCTCCGTGCCCTGCGCCTGCACATCAAGGCCGGGGCCGAGGCCCTGAAACACGGCGACTTCACCGAAATCGCCGACCGCGACCTTGAAACCTACCTCGAGAACCTCACCGAAACGCCGCGCTAACCGCGTGGCGCGCTTCCGCCTGTCACGCCCCGCCCAGGTGGAATTCGCCCACACCCTCGCCATCAGCGCCGGGCGATGGGGTGCCGAAGGCAGGCGCCGCTACGCCGCTATTCTCGCCGCCGCCATGCATCAGGCCGCCGCCGATCCGAACGGCGCCCTGACCCGAGGCCGGCCGGAACTCCTGCCCGGCCTGCGCAGCCTCCACATCCGCCACGCCCGCTCCGCTACCTCGCCGCCAAGGATCGAGCGGCCGGTGCACGTCCTTTACGATCGCGTCGTGTCGTCCGACCCGATCGAGATCATCCGCCCGTAAGCCCCTCACCGCGTCACATGCGCCGACACCGCCAGCCACTGCCCGCCGCGGCGGGCCCACACGTCGGTATACCGCCCGTGCCGCTGCTCGCCGTCCGCGATCCGGTAGCTGGTGCGCCCATGAATGATCGCGACATCGCCCAGCACGCGAATCCGCACATCCTCGGCCACCAGTCCGCTGATCGTCACCGGCAGCGCGGTCTGGGCCAGGAACCGCGCCTTATCGACCAGCGAGGCGTCCGGGTTCGAGCACAGGAAATCCTCGGCCAGGATCTCCTGGAACCGTCGCACGTCACCGCTTTGCACCGCGGCGATGTAATCGCGGTTCAACGCGACCAGTGTGTCGTGATCGCTCCGCGTGTCGGTACTGCTCGCCATCAAAGCCTCCTCTCCGATAACGCCGATCCTCCCAATTTGCCGCAACTCGGCCTAGGCGTGCACCAACGAACACCGGTGCGTCCTTGCGCCTCCGACCTGACCTGCTAACATCGTGCGAATTCGACATGGTCTCTGATGTGACTGTTCTCGTGGTGGGTGCGGGCCCGACCGGGCTGCTCCTGGGTTCGGAACTCTGTCGCCGCGGGGTGGCGTGCCGCGTCATCGACGCACACCCGGCGGCGCCGCCGTGGGACCGGGCGACGGTGGTGCATCCGCGCTCCCTCGAGATGTTCGAGGCCCTGGGGCTCGTCGAGCCCTTCCTCGCCGCCGGCGTCAAGCAGCGGGTGGCCCGGCTCCACGCCGGGGGCAGCGTGCTCGCGGAGATCGACCTCTCGATCTGCGGCAGCCGCTACGGGTTCAACATCGGCATCTCGGAGGAGGTGACCGAGTCAATCCTGACCGGGTACCTCCACCGACAGGGCGGCGAGGTCATTCGCTCATCGCGTCTCATCGCGCTGCGGGACCAGGAAGACGGGCTGCTGGCGACGATCGAGCGCGACGGCGCCGCCGAGCAGGTCGCGGTCCAATGGGTGGTCGGCTGCGACGGGCACCACAGCACGGCCCGGCTGCTGGGCGGGATCGAGCTGAGCGCGCTCGCCACGACGCCCTGGGCGGTGTTCGATGCGACCGTGCCGGACTGGCCGGATTCGTACGAAGGGAACTTCGCCTATCTGGAGGAGATCCCGGTGATCCTGACCGCGCTTCCGCAACGGCGGTGGCGTGTCTACCTGCGGCCGGGATCGCCCGACTCCGACCTGGTGGCCGAGGCGTCATCCACGATCAGCCGCTATCTGCCGACAATCCGCTTCGACGACGTCACCAACCCGGGACGCTTCCTCTGCCGGACGACGGTCGCGAAGCGGTTCCGCTCGGATCGTATCGTGCTGGCGGGGGACGCGGCGCATGTCTGCTCCCCGGCCCAGGGCCACGGGATGAACACCGGCTTGCAGGACGCATTCAACCTCGCCTGGAAGCTGGCGCTCGTCTGCCACGGGTCCTGCACCCCCGCCCTTCTCGACAGCTACGAAGCGGAACGACGCAAGGTGGCGGAGGCGATCGCCGGCTCGGGGGATGCGTTCGAGCACGCCCAGGCCGTGACCGACCCAGCCGAACGGCGCACCCGCGACGAGATGATCCGGGCGAAATTCGCCGACCCGGCATTGCGCCACCACGAGGCGGTCGCCGAGGCGGAGCTCGACATCGACTATGCCGACTCACCGATCGTCATGGGAGACGCCCACGACGCGCTCGCCCCAGGCCAACGGCTCCCGGACGCGATCGCGGTGCGTCTCGCCGGCGGCGGGGTTTGCATGTTGCACGAACTGGCCAGCCGCGCCGGCCACACCGCGCTGCTCATCGGTGGATTGTCGCCGCACGGCGACGAACTCGCGCGACTTGCCAGCGCCATACGCGCGCAAGGCGACACCTCGGTGATCGAAGCGACCGTCGTGCTCACGGCCCGCGCCAGCGATCCGCATCCGCACGCGCAGCTTGCGCCAGCGGCAGCCGGGCAGTTGGGCATCGGCGAGATCACGCTTCTTGTCATCCGCCCCGACGGCCACGTCGGCCTTCGGGCCGACCGCGACCATCTCGCGGCCCTGGCGGCTTACCGCGCGCTGTTGATGTCCGGTCGAACGTAACCGTCGACGTCGCCCACGCCGACCCCCACCATCGCCGCCACCACCCGCGCGCATCCCGCCCGTCCGTCCGCGTCCCCCACCGCCAGCCGCCCCGCCCAGTACCCCAGCAGCACCACCACCGAGCGCCCCCACACCGCATCCCCGCCGACCGCGCGGGCGAACTCATCGACCAGCCACGCATCGCCATGCCGCGCTGCCTCGGCTACTCCGGGCAGCGCCGCCATCGCCGCCAGGCTCGTCCGGTGCCCGTCGCCCTCCGCCGCCAGCGCCTCGAGCAACGCCAGCGCCAGTGCTTCCACCCGTGCCGTGCCGGCCAACCCCCGCGCCGCCAGCATCGCGTCGGCCATGCGCTCGCCCAACGCCGCATGGTGCGCGCGCACCACGTCGCCGATCAGCGCCTCGTTGGTCCGGTAATAATGCCGCGCGAGGTCGAACCCGATCCCCGCCTCCGGCGCCAGACGATGCAGGTTGAACCCCGCCAGCCCGTGCGCCGCGACGAACCGAGCGGCCGCCGCGCGCAGCCGCGCCCGCTTCGCAACCGGGCCGAGTGATCGCGCACCCCTAACCGTCAACCGGCGCCTCCCAGCTGCCGATCCCCTGGCGCGCCGAGGCACGCACGCCCTCGGTCAGCATGTTGGCGAGCATTCGCGCATACTCCGCGCGCGCCAGCGCGCCGCGCTCGCGAAACCACAGCACGTGCCAGCTCGCCATCCCCAGCAGGCTCAGCGCCGCCGGCATCGCCAGCTCGTTGTCCTCCGCCTCCGGCACCGCCGCGGCGATCAGCCCGGCGTAGAAATACGCCAGATGCCGCTGGCGCAGCGTCAGGGTCCGCACCAGATGCGGCGAGGCGCCCGACCACGCCGCCACATGCACGCGTTGCCCGCCCGCATAGGCCGCCAGCATGTCGAGCAAGCTGGTCACCGCATGGACCAGCCGCGCCGCCGGATCGGCGTCCGCCTCAAGGTGCGCCTGATACGCCCCGATCCGGTCGATCAGCCGGTCCAGGTGCCGATCGAGCACCGCCTCGATCACCATGTCGAAATTGCCGAACTGCGCCCGCACCGCATACGGCGCGAGGCCGACCGCGGCGCCGATCTCCTGCAACGACGCCCCCAGCAGCCCCTTCTCGGCGACCAGCCGCTCGGCGGCATCCAGCAAGGCATCCCGCCGCCCCGCCGCCGCGAACCGCTTCGCCGGCCGCAAAGCGGCGCTGTCGCCCAGGGTCACGGGAAAAGTCCGGGTCTTCCTCGGCACGCCGCGCTCGCCAGTTGTTCGCGTTTCGTTCTAGCATGGAACGCGCGCCAAGGGCAAGCTACTCGTCGGAAGTCCGCCGGATCAGCACCTCGCGCTTGCCGACATGGTTGGCCGGCCCGACCACCCCCTCCTTCTCCATCTGCTCGATCAGCTTGGCGGCGCGGTTATAGCCGATGTTGAGGTGGCGCTGGACGAACGACGTGCTCGCCTTGCCCTCGCGCGCCACCACCGAGACGGCCTGCTCGTACAATCCGCGCTCCCCGCCATCGACACCGAGGCCCGGCAGCGGGCCGGATTGGTCGTCCTCCTCCGCCTCGGTGACCGCCTCGACATAAGCGGGCTCGCCCTGCTCGCGCAGGAAGGCGACGACGGCCTCGACCTCCTCGTCGGAGACGAACGGCCCATGTACCCGCACGATCCGCCCGCCGCCCGCCATGTAGAGCATGTCGCCCTGGCCCAGCAGCTGCTCGGCGCCCTGCTCGCCCAGGATGGTGCGGCTGTCGAACTTGCTGATCACCTGGAAGCTGATCCGGGTCGGGAAGTTCGCCTTGATCGTCCCGGTGATCACATCGACCGATGGGCGCTGGGTCGCCATGATGACGTGGATGCCGGCCGCGCGCGCCATCTGCGCGAGGCGCTGGACGGTGATCTCGATCTCCTTGCCGGCGACCATCATCAGATCGGCCATCTCGTCGACC
>JBDTFI010000062.1:0-7522 GCA_039938035.1 Acetobacteraceae bacterium
GCCGTCCCGGTCGCGCGCCTGCTGTCGAAGGAGTACGCCGCCGAACGACGCGCGGAGATCGATCCGGCGCGGGCGCGAGACTTCGCCGCGGGCGTTGGGCTCGCGGAATCCGGGCACACCACGCACCTGACGGTCGCCGACGCCTCGGGCATGATCGTCGCGGCGACGCAGACCATCAACAGCCTGTTCGGCGCCCGCTTCGTCGTGCCCGGAACGGGAATGATCCCCAACAATTACATGTATCTGTTCACGCCGCATCCTGGCCGCGTCAACTCGATCCAGCCCGGCAAGCGTGTCACCTCTTCGATGTCACCGGTGATCGTGTTGCGCGACGGCAAGCCCGTCTACGCGCTCGGCCTGCCCGGCGGCCTGCGCATCTTCACCTCCGTCATGCAGGCGCTGATCAACCTGATCGACCATGGCATGACGTTGTCCGAGGCGGTGGAGGCGCCGCGTCTGTGGACCCAGGGCTTCGCCGTCGAGATGGAGCGGAGCTTCGGCGAGGCGCCGGTGCGCGGCATGGAAGCGCGCGGCCATCGCGTGTCCGTGGTCCCCAACGTCGCCGGCGGAATGTGCGCTATCGCTTTCGAGCCCGACGGCACCCTCACCGGCGCCGCCTGCTGGCGTGCCGACGGCACCCCGATCGGGCTTGGCGGCGGTCTGGCGCGCCCGGGCGTGCGCTTCCGCCCCGAGGCCGCTACTCAATAGCCCCCGCCGCCCGCGCCGCCGCCCATGCCACCGCCCATTCCGCCGCCACCACCACCGCCGCCATACGGCATGGAGACGCTCCGCGGACCGGCGGAGTTCGGCGGCGGGCCAGATTGTCCGGTGCAAGCGGCGATGCCGAATATGGCTGCGACAACCAAAAGAAATCGGGCTGGTCTCCACGCGTGGATCATCTCGGTCTCCCCGGCAGCCTGTCGCGGCTGCGTGCGTATGACGCACCCCGCCACATTTTATTCCCTGGTGGCGAAGCTCGGAACGAGGAAAAGATTTCCCGCACGTGGAATAAATCGTCACCGCGAAACGTCGATGCCGGCGAGAGCGAAGGGGCGGCCTTGAGGAACCCAGAGATGCAAGCGACGCGGGGGCCGCCGAGCCGGCCTTGCCTCGTCGAGAGCGATGCGTGACGAGTGCCCTGCCCCATATCGAAGCCTGTATTCCGGCCCTACGCCGCTATGCGTACGCCCTGCTGCGAAGCCGTCAGGATGCCGACGATCTGGTACAGGACACCTTGGTTCGCGCCCTCGACAATCTTCACCGGCTTCGAGCGGAGGGCGGGGTTCGCCCGTGGCTGTTCACCATCATGCACAACCTGTTCGTATCGCAGCTCCGCAAGGCCAGGGCGCGACCGGACCATGAGCCCTTCACGCCGGAATCCGAGGCAAGTGCGGCGTCCGCCGGTTCCCAGGAGGACAACTTCCATTATCGCGACCTGGTGGCCGCTCTCCATGCTCTCCCGGTGGAGCAGCGAACCGTGCTCCTGCTCGTTTCCTTGGAGGATCTGTCGTACGGCGAAGTCGCGCGCGTGCTCGACATCCCGATCGGAACCGTCATGTCGCGTCTGGCGCGCGGGCGCGAGCGGCTCCGTACGGTCTCCCACAACCGCGCCGCCGTCCCCGAGCCCGCCCCCAACGGCCGGCCTGGTTTCCTGCGGCGGGTGAAATGACAGATCCAAACCATGCCGTCTCCGAGGAGGACCTCCACGCCTATGTGGACGGTCGCCTCGACCCCGAACGGCGGGCGGTGATGGACGCCTATCTGCGGACTGCGCCTGAAATGGCCGGACAAGTCGCCGACGACATCGCCCAGCGCGAGGAACTGCGGGCGGCGTTGGCCGCTCCGGCCGCCGAACCGCTTCCGCCGTCCCTGAACCTGGCCCGGCTGGTGGAGGAGAAGCTCAGGCGCCGACGCTTTCCGTGGCAAGCGGTGGCGGCGGCGGTGGTCGCGCTGTTTGTGGGAACCGCTTGCGGCTGGTTCCTCCAAGCCCGCCCGTCCCTTGGCGTGGACGCCCTGGCCCAGGAGGCGGGGGCGAGCTACGCGGTCTTCGCCGCCGACCCGCGCCGCTCCGTCGAGTTGGGGGCCGATCAGAAAGACCTCCTGACGCGCTGGATCTCGCACCGGCTGAACCGCCCCGTCGCACCGCCGGACCTCTCGGCGGATGGCTACCGCCTTCTCGGCGGGCGGCTCGTGGCGGCCCCGCACGGGGCCGCCGCCTTGTTCGTTTATGAGAACGAGCGCGGAGTTCGCCTGATCGTTTATGTGCGCCCGATGAAGACCCCTGACACGACGCCCATCGAGCAGGTCGACGCTCCCAATGTGGACGGCTGCGCCTGGATCGACCACGGCGTCGGCTACACCGTCATGGCCGAGGAGTCCTATGGCCGGCTTCTGCGGCTCTCCAATCAGGTCCGCCGGCAAGCCCATGCTTCGTATTGATCGCGCCGCAACGCTCTGGTTTGCATTTGTCGTGGCCGTGTGCGGCTGCAATTCCGCCGCCGCCCAGGGGCGCTATTCCCTCGACCAGCACGTCGGCAGCATCGCGTTCTCGGTTGGCCATCTCGGCCTGTTCTCGTCGCACGGCGAATTCCACCGCTTCACCGCGATCCTCGCGCTCGACCGCGTTCACCCCGAGCGGACCACGATAGCGGTGGACGTCGATGCGCGATCGATCGACATGGCCTGGCAGGATGGCGCCGAAAAGCTGCGTTCGCCGGCCTATTTCGACGTCCGGGACTACCCCGATGTCCGCTTCACCAGCGTTTCGGTGGCACAGGACGGGCCGGACAGTTACGCCATAAACGGGCGGATCGAGATCAGGGGCGTAACCCAACCGCTAAGCTTGGAGGCGAAGCTGGTGGGGCGTCCGATGCTCGCGGGGCAGGACGCCCAGACCGCCGATTTCGTCGTTACGGGACACCTGAAGCGATCTGCATTCGGAATGACGGCCGATCCGTTGTTCATTTCGGATAACGTCGACATCACCATCGCTGCCCATATCGAACTGGACCAGCCGCGCCATGCCGGCTGAAGCGCGGGGCGACTGGACGCCGGCGCAGCGGCGCCTGCATTGGTGGACCGCGTGCCTCGTCGTGATCGCTTTCCCGCTCGGCTGGATCATGGTTGGCATTTCGCTCGACCAGCTCTTCCTGAAGTTCGCTTTGTACCAGTTGCACAAGACCATCGGCATTCTGGTGTTCGTGCTGGTTCTGGCGCGCCTGACGGTCCGCTCCAGGCGGGGCCGTCCCGCGTGGGACGCCACGCTTTTTGCCTGGCAACGCCGGGCCGCGGAAACGATGCACGCCCTGCTCTACGTGCTGCTCGTCGGTGTTCCGCTCCTTGGCTATCTCACCGCCGCCACGGCTCCCGCGCGTATACCGACCTTGTTTCTCGGCGTTCTGCCGATCCCGCACATCGTCGGCGCCGATGCATTCTGGTTCGACATCCTCCGTCAGACGCATCGCGCGCTCGCGGTCTTGCTTGTCGCCCTGGGCTTCGGGCACGCCGTGGCCGCCATCGTCAACCACCTGAACGGGCATCCGGGCCTGACGGTGATGTGGACCGGGCGCGAACCGCGAATGTCTAGCGGTTCCGCCGCCAGATCTCCGCGTTCAGCAGGCCAGCGAACCCCAACCACCCCACCAGCGGCGCGATCGCGCGCGCGGCCACGCGGTCCACGCGCCGCGCCTCGGTCACGGTCGTGGCCGCCGCGCCCAGCATCACCCCGATGACGCCGAGCCCGCCCGGAATACAGCGTGCGCCGAAGAACACCGCCATCCACCCCGGAATGCCGGCCACCGCGACGCTCCAGCCGGCGAGTGCCCGACACCGCGCCCGGCTGGCCGGAGCGGCGAGCAGCCGGGCGCCGGCGACCGCGAGCAGGACGTCGAGTGTCGCCCAGACCGCCCCGATCACCCCGCCCGGAGGGGCGTAAGGCGGCTTCTCCAGGATCGCGTACCAGTTCTCGGTCTCCCGGTGCGTGGGCTCCGGCCCCCAGCGCCGCGCCAGCAGCGCCGCGCCGAGCACAACTCCGCCGGCGAGGAGCGCGGCCGTGACCGGCTCCATCGACCGCTCGCGCGAGGCCACGACTTATTCCAGTGCCGCGTCGAGCGTGACCGTCGCGTTCAGCAGCTTCGAGACCGGGCAGCCCGCCTTGGCTTCGTCGGCGATCTTGCGGAACTGCGCGGCGTCGAGCCCCGGCACCTTGGCGCGCAGGGTCAGCGCCGAGGCGCTGATCTTGAACCCGGCGCCTTCGGACTCGATCGTCACCCGCGCCTCCGTCCGCAGGCTCTCCGGCGGATGCCCGGCACCCGCCAGCATGAAGGCCAGCTGCATGTTGAAGCAGCCCGCATGGGCGACGGCGATCAGCTCTTCGGGGTTGGTGCCCTTCTCCTCGCCGAAGCGTCGGCTGAAGGAGTAGGGCGTGTTCGACAGCGCCCCGCTCTCTGTCGTCAGCGCGCCCTTGCCGTCCTTGCCCCCGCCCTGCCAATGCGACGAGCCGGTACGCGTGATCTTCGCCATGCGATTTCTCCTCGTGTTGTCATCAGAACTCGGGGCGGCTGCCCCGGTTGCGATAAACCCTTCCCAGCCGAGCTTCCGGCTGCCTAAGCTTCGCCGATGAGCGCGACCGGGGCCACCCTCGCCGACCTCTCCGTCGAGCCGATGATCGGCCCGCTGGAGGAGCGATACCGCCGCTCCGCCGCCTTCCGCGCCGCGAGCGATGCGACGCGCGTCACGCCGACGCATTGGCATATCGCCATCGCCAACGGCCTCGGCTGGATGTTCGACGGCATGGACGGCGTGATCTTCGCGCTCGCCTCGCCGCTCGTCATCAAGGATTTCGGCGTCACCATCCCGCAGTACCGGACAGGTGGGCAGATCGCGCTGCTGATCGGCATCAGCGGCATGTTCGTCTGGCCCTGGCTCGCCGACCGCTACGGAAGGCGGAGTTTGCTCGCGCTCAACATCGCGATGTTCTCGGCGATGATGCCGCTGGTGGCGGCGGCGCAGACCTGGGCGATGTTCGTCGCCGCCCGTGTCGCCATCAACTTCGCGCTCAACGGGGAGTGGTCGCTCGGCTCCATGCTGGTCGCCGAGACCTGGCCGGCGCGCCTGCGCGGCCGGGTGATCGGCATCAACCGCGGAACCTGGTGCTTCGGTGCGGCGCTCGCCGGAGTGATCGCGACGGTGGTGATCTCCCGTTACGGCTGGCGCATCGCCTGCCTCATTCCGGCGGCGGTCGCGCTGCTGGCGGTCTATGTACGCGCCAAATGCCCGGAATCGCCCTATTGGGTCCGCACGCAGGACCGCAAGCGTCGCATCGCGTGGGCGCAGGCGCACGGGGCGCCGATCAGTGCCGAGGACAGCGCCTGGATCGCCAAAGCGCGCAAGGTGCCGCTGGGCCAGATCTTCCTGCCCGACATCCGACGCGGCACCGCCGTCGCAACGTTCGTCGCTTGTTGCAGCACCATCATCTTCGGGACGGTGGGCGGCTGGATGCCGCTCTATCTGGCGCAGGAGCGGCATTGGAGCACCGCGACCTACGGCAGCTTCTACATCGCCTGGGGGCTCGCGGGCTTCCTCGGCCTCCTATGCGCCGGCTGGATCTCGGACCGCTTCGGCCGCCGCCCGGCGTTCTACGTCATGCTGGCCGAGGGCGCGGTATTTATCACGCTCTGGGTGTTCGCCACCTCGAACACCGCGCTGTGGGTGTATGGGCTGCTATGGAGCGTCGGCTTCCTCGGCTTCTGGGCGCCGGCGATGACCCTCACCGCCGAGATCTTCCCCACCCGCATCCGCGGCGTCGGCAACGGCTTCGCCTGGTCGGTCGCCTGGCTGGTCGGCTTCGTGCTGTGGCCGTTCGTGGCTGTCGCGTTGCAACAGCGCACCGGCTCGTTCGCGGATGCCTTCCTGCTGATCCCGGTGGTGATGGTGCTGATGGCCATCGGCGTATGGCTGTTCGTCCCGGACCACGCCGGCAAGAATCTGGACGCGATCAGCGTCTGAGGAATCGAGCGAATAAGGACGCCGCCGCTACGCCGGGAGAGGTCCGCCTGAGTGGCAATTGTGCGTTGTATGGCTTGAACTCTGGATAGGCCGTGCTCATGACGAGTGCTTGCCCGACAGGAGAGTGCGATGGCGAGTTCGGTCCGATGGGTCATCCGCGGCGTGCAGGGCCGGATACGCTGCACTTTCAGTTGGCCGATCATCACCGCGCGGTCGGTGGTCATCATCACCGCCGGCGAGGTGAATTTCGGCACGACGCAGGCGCGACCGCACCCGGGACCGGGCCAGGACTTCTTCTACGTGGCCGGCGACGCCGATATCTGGGTGTCGAATATCTGCCCGCGATTCAATGAATTCAGGGCCGGCGACACCGGCCACGTCGACTTCATTCTCCACGTCGGCTGGGATTCGCCGCTCGACGTCGCGGTGACGATCACCGTCGACGATGCGCTGCCGATAGAGATCCAGGGGTATCAGAATTAGGCGGCGTGGATGCATAGACGAACGATGAGAGGGATCGGCATGTTCAAGGGATTTATTCTTGGCATCGTGGCGACGATTGTCGTCGCCCTGCTTGGAGGTTACGTGGTTTTACGACAGGGTTTCGTTCCGGCTAACGCCGACGCGACGCCCGGCGCACTGGAAACCTGGGCGGCCGAAACGTCGCTCAGGGCGACTTTGGGTCACGAGGCACCAAAGGGGTCCAATCCCGTCGAGATGACGGACGCGAATCTGGTCGCGGGTGTCGATCTGTTTGGCCAGCATTGCGCGATCTGCCACGGCACCGCGAAGGGGGATGCGTCGGCATCGCCTGTCGCGAAAGGCCTCTACCCGCAACCGCCGCAGCTCGCGACCGATGGCGTGGAAGACGATCCCGAAGGTGTGTCGTTCTGGAAGATCAAGCACGGTATTCGCTGGACGGGCATGCCGTCGTGGAAGGATACGCTTTCCGATCAGCAAATCTGGTCCCTCGCGCTGTTCCTGAACCACATGGACAAGCTTCCACCGGCGGCGCAACGGGCGTGGGAGCAGGTCAGGAACTGAGCGAACGCCCTCGCATCCACGCCGAAACACGCGGCGTCAGCACCGCCTCGCCCGCCACGACCGTCCCCTCCAGCGCATCGAGCCGCAGGAGCGCCATCCCCAGACTCTCGCGCCCCGAACGCATCGTGCCGACCTCGATCCCGTCGCGCGTGACCGGCGTGCCGGGCGGCGGCAGCGATCCGGCGATTGCCACGGGGACCAGCCGGCGCTTCAGCAGGCCGCGGTACTTCGTCCGCGCGGTCAGTTCCTGGCCCATGTAGCAGCCCTTGCTCCAAGAGACACCGTTCAGCTCGTCGAACCCGGCTTCCAGCAGCACCGTCTTCTCCGCCTCCATGTCGCGCGACCCATCCGGCAGGCCAAGCGCCAGACGGTGCAGGTCGTACTCGTCCTCGGTCGCGTTGGCCGCCACCGCCTCGGGGGCGAGCACGCGCCACCCGGCGCCCTCCAGCCGAGGGTCGGGCGCCATGATCGC
>JBDTFI010000063.1:0-14750 GCA_039938035.1 Acetobacteraceae bacterium
GCACCAGCTCGGGCGTGAGCTGCGGCTGACCCGCACCGGCGCCCTGGACCTTGGGCTGTTTGGCGAGCGCGGCCTCCACGCTGGCAAGCGCCACCTTCGGGTCACCGCCCGCAGCCCGGATGAGGCCGGCGGCAGCGCCTTCGTCGTCGTCGAGGAGCGCCTTCAGCAGGTGTTCCGGGGTAATTCGCTGATGGTATTCCCGGATGGCGATCGTGGACGCAGCTTGCAGGAAGCCACGGGCGCGTTCGGTGAACTTCTCGATGTCCATTGACATGTCCCTTTCAAACAGGCGACCGGCCCTGACCCCGCCCCTTCAGAAGGCGACGGGAAGGTGGACCTTTGCCGCTGGAATTGGGAAATAAGAGGTTCGCTCGCAAGGGGTTGTCCGGATGCGTATCGACTATCTCTACCGCTTCCCGGTGAAGGGGCTGTCGGCCGAGGCGTTGGAGACGGCCGAGGTGGAAACCGGTGGCGCTATCCCGTGGGACCGCGCCTTTGCCCTCGCCCACGGCGATTCCGGCTTCGAGCCGGACCATCCGGCGTGGCGTCCGAAGCGGAATTTCATGTGCCTGATGGAGAATGCACGGGCCGCCAAACTGCGCGCGTTCTTCGAGCCGCGCACCGGGATGCTCAGCCTGACGGCCCCCGATGGCGGCGGCGTCGCGGCGAACGCGCTGAGCGCAGCGGGGCGGCAGGAGATCGGCGCGTATCTCGCCGATTTCATGGCCGAGGAGGCGCGCGGCACTCCTCTCTTTCATCATGTCAAGGGCCACGTGTTTGGCGACAGCCGGATCCCCGTCATCAGCCTGATCGGGTTGCCTAGCGTGCGCGACTTCGAATCCCGCGTTGGCGCGCGGCGGCATCGGCGGCGGTTCCGCGCCAACGTGTGGTTCAGTGGCGCGCGGCCATTCGCCGAGTTCGACTGGGTGGGCCGTCAGATCCAGCTTGGCGGCGCAACTCTCCAGGTCATCAAGCCCATTCCGCGCTGTCCGGCGACCCAGGTGAATCCGGTCACAGCCGAGCGCGACGCCGACCCGGTGGCGGAACTGCGCGCCCAGTACGGACACGGCAATTTCGGCGTCTATGCCCAGGTCATCGACGGCGGACGGTTCGCGGTCGGCGACGGGATCGAGTTGCTGCCGGAATAGACGCTTTCAGAACGCCTGCGCCCAGGGCTCCGCGACCAGCGCATACCCGCTGCCGTTGCGGACAACGTGGGCGAAGCCGGGAAAGTGGACGTGCATTCCGGCTACCAGTAGCCGGTCGCTCGCGACCATGTCGAAGGTGCGTCGGCGGGTCGCGGCGGCCGCGGGGTCGGTGTCGAACTCGATCGTCACCTCCGGACGTGGCACCTGGATTTCCGGGACGTGGATGATATCGCCCCAGATCAGCAGCGATTGATTGCCCGAACTGATCCGGTAGCCGCTATGGCCAGGCGTGTGGCCGTACAACGGCACCGATGTCACGCCGGGGAACACCTCACGCGCGGTGCTGAACGGACGCATCCGGTCCCGGTACGGCGCAATCTGCTCGCGCGCGCATTCGAAATAGAGTTTGCGCGCCCGCTCGCTCGCCCGCGCCATCGCCGCGTTGTCGTCCCAATGCCGAGGCTCATTCTCGTGGACAACCAATTCGGCGTTCGGGAACAAACGCCGCCCGGTCGCCGGATCGGTGAGACCCGCGGAGTGGTCCGGGTGCATGTGGGTCAGCAGCACGGTTTCGACCGAAGCCGGGTCGATGCCCGCCGCAGCCAGATTGCTCGCCAACTTGCCGGCGGTGGGGGCGAGGTAATTGCCCGAGCCCGTCTCGATCAGGGCCAACCGACCGGCGCTGTGGATCGCGAAGCAGTTGACGGAAGTGCGCCGCCCAGGTCGGAAGGCATCGGACAGCATTCCGCGCGCTTCGTCGGGCGTGATGTTCTGGAGGACATCCACCGAGCCGTCGAGGAACCCGTCGCTTAGTGCGGTAACGACAATATCGCCGATGCGGCGGTGATAGACACCCGGGATCTGCTGGCTGGGAACCTCGACCATAGGCCGTCCTCCATCATCTCCGGCACAGTCTGCGCGACGGCGCCATCCCAGTCGAGGTGGCAGGCCGCACCGCCGCGATCGAGGCAGATCGCGAGGCGAGCGCTGAGTAGCCGGGCACCCATCGGATTGAGGTGGGAGAAATCGTCGCCGAAAAAGCGATCCGGCCAACCGAGCATCGTCGGGCCGACGACGCGGAAGTTCGGGTATTTCGCCTCGTAGCGCCGAAGGTAGGCCGCAAAATCTGCACGCATCGCGGGCCGGGTCGCGCTCATGGTTTGGCGGTTGACGGGCATGGCGACGAACACCACCGGCACATCACGCGCCGCCAGTAGGGCCAGCAGGCGATCGAAATAGAAGTCAAGCACCGGGAGAGGGCGAAATGCCTCCAAATGGCCCTCAATCGCAACATCTCCGCATCCAGGCGCGGTGCCGAAGAAGTACTGCCCGCGCGACGCCAAACGCTCGCGGAGGGCACGGCGGTTGTCCCATAACCGCAGGAACACACCACCCTTCGCGAGGCTGCCAAAATAGAGTGTCGGGAAACGTACAGAATACAACGCCGCGCGCGCACGGCCAGTCAATCCGTCGTTGTGGCCATTTTCATAGACCGACCAGTCGCGGGAGGCACGCGACGCTGCCGCAAGGTCGGCAATCTCGGCGCCGTTCAGGAACCCAAACCGCACCGTGCGCTCCCAGAACAGATCGGGGTGGACGAACTGGCCGGGATTAAGCGAAATGACCACCCGCCGAGGCGGATCCGGACAGGCGAACGCCCGACGGAGGGCGCTGAACGCCTCCACCGACTCCCCCCCACCAACCGCGAGATTGGTGGTTCGGCTCGGCATAAGCGCCGGCAGCACGTCGGCGGCGGCACGGGAGTCTCCGACAACGATGACCTCTCCCAGATCGCAGCGCGCGAGCATGTCCGACTTGGCGGCCCATGCCGGATACTCAGGATCGAGGAAGGCGAGCGGCATCAGCACCACCCACGCCCAGGCAAGTGCGAACACGCAGGCCGCCGACAGGACGAAAGTGGCGAGGTAGGCACGCGGGGAACGCTGCATCGCCTAGAACTGGAAATACAGGAACTCACCCGAGCCGCCGATGGCCAGCAGCCCCAGCGCGCCCAGGCACCCGAACGCCATCGCCCAGCCGAGGCTTGGTCGCCACGCCCAGCCGCGTGCGCGGATCCCGACGGTTCCGAGGACCGGCGCATGATCGCGCATGATTTCCTGCGTGTTGGGGGCTGCGAGTGCGACCACGGCGAGGACGGCAATCAGCGCCCAATCGCGAAGGAGGGTCAGCCCACGCTCGGGCGCAAGATCGGTGGGTTCCAACCCGTGCAAACCGATCATGCCGGCCAGCATGTCGCGCGCCGAACCGAGTGTGTCGGCACGGAAGACCACGGCGCCGATAAGCACACAGAGATATGTCACCAGAACACGCCGACATAACGCCGCGCGGGTGCAAGGCGGTTTCCGGTTCGCCGGGCGGAAGACGCGCCAAGCATGATTGACGGAGAGGTAGGCCGCGTGGAGGAGGCCGAAGACCAGAAACGTGAGGCCGCTGCCATGCCACACACCCGCGAAAGTCATGGTGACGAAGGTTGGAAACAGCACGGTCGCGGCGAATCCACTTAGTCCGAGCTTCCGCCCGCCCGGACGCCCCCGCGACGCGCGGCCACGCGCAATCCGCAATGCGATCGGGTTATAGAGGTAAAGCGTGAGATACCGGGTCAGCGTCATGTGCCAGCGCTGCCAATATTCGATGACGCTTTGCGCTTTGTAGGGAGAGTTGAAGTTCGCCGGGAAGCGGATATTGAACATACGCGCGATCCCGATCGCCATGTCCGAGTAGCCGGAGAAGTCGAAGTACAGTTGCAACGAATAAGCCAGTGCCGCCTGCCACGCGGGCAGCAGCGCGATCTGTCCAGGATGCGCAAATCCTACGATGGCAATCGGCGAGAGTTGGTCGGCCAACAGTGTCTTCTTAGCCAGCCCGATCGCGAAAATTCCGAAGCCGACTGCCATGTTCTCGCCCGAGATCCGATACGTCGCGGGATTCGCGAATTGCGGCATCATCTCCCGATGGTGCAGCAGAGGACCGGCGATCAGGTGGGGGAAGAAGGTGACGAACAGCAGGTAGTTGAGCGGACCCTTTTCACTTACCGCATCGAGGCGCGTATCGATCAGGAAGCCGATCTGGGTAAACGTGAAAAAACTGATCCCAAGCGGCAGGATCGGATCGGTCATGGGGATACGCAAATATCCCAGAAGCGTGGCGAGGTACTTGAAGTAGATCAGCGTGCCCAGGCTGCCACCGATGCCCATGACCAACAGGGCCGTCCGCACGCGCGGCGCATCCACGGTGCGGCCGATCAGGCGGCTTATCGTGTAGTTGAATGCGATCGATGCCACCAGCAGCGGCACGAAAGCCGGATTCCACCAGCCATAAAAAATGAACGATGCCGCGACCAGCCAGAGCGCCGCCATGGGTCGGCCGCCCAGACGGGCAGTCACGAAGAACCCACACACCGCCGCCGGCAGGAAACAGGCGACAAACACGTAGGAGCTGAACAGCACGCTGCCTCAGCCCGCGAACTCGCCTGCGGGGCCACGCCCCGATGACGCGCGATTCGCCGTTCTGGCCGCCATTCATCCCTCGAGTGCTCTGCGTCCGAGGATCAAAGACAATTCGGGTTTAGGAAGCCTTAATGGGTCGTCCCGACAAGTGCCTGCGCGCAGGCATCGAGCACCGCGTCGGCGTCGATCCCGTATTCCCGATACAGATCGGGGATATCCCCGCTCTGTCCGAAATGGTCCGGACCAAGTGGGATCACCCGCTGCCCGCGCACCGCGCCCAGCCACGCATGGGTCGCCGGATGCCCATCGAGCACCGTGACAAGGGCCGCTTCGGGCGCGAGGGGCGCGAGCAGACGCTCGATGTGCGACAATGCCCCCCTTTTCCCACCCCGTCGGGCGCGCATGGCGGCGAGCCAGCCGGCGTGCAGGCGGTCGGGGCTGGTGATGGCGAGCAGACCGGCGCCCGGCTCCTCGGTGCGCAATTCGTCGAACGCCGCCGCCGCCTCGGGTGCGATGGGACCTTGGTAGCCGATCGCGATCCGCGCGCCTGATGCGGGCGGCACCGCCCAGTGTCCGCCTGCGATCACCGAAGCCGGGTCCAGTTCGCGCGTCGGCTGTTCGAGCTGGCGGGTAGACAGGCGCAGCCACACCGCCGAGCCATCCGGTGCCTGCATATGCGCGAACGCATGGCGAAGCAGGATCGCCAGCTCGTCCACATGCGACGGCTCGAACGCCGCCAGTCGGTCGGCGGCAATCCCGATAAGCGGGGTGTTGATCGACTGATGCTGGCCGCCCTCTGGCGCCAGACTGAGCCCCGAAGGTGTCGAGACAAGCAGGAAGCGCGCGTCCTGATAGCAAGCGTAGATAAGCGCATCGAGGCCGCGATTGACGAATGGATCGTACACGGTCCCGATCGGCAGCAGCCGCGCGCCGGTCAGCGCATGCGTCAGTCCCGCCGCACCCAGCAACAGAAACAGGTTCTGCTCGGCGATGCCCAGCTCGATGTGCTGGCCCTTGGGGCTCATGCCCCAGCGCTGCGCGGATGCGAGCTTCGAATCGCGGAACACATCGTTGCGGGTATGGCGGTCGAACACCCCCCGCCGGTTCACCCACGGACCAAGATTGGTCGAGACCGTCACGTCCGGACTGGTGGTGACGATGTGGGCGGCAAGCTCGGCGTACGCGCCCTGTCCGCGGCCGATCTCGGCCAGGATGTCGCCGAATCCCGATTGGGTGGACATCTTTCGCCCGGCGAGCTTGGGGATCGGAAGGTTGGGTGGCACCGCGATCAAGGGGGAAGCCAGGGCGCGCCCCTCCGGCGTCAGCCTCGCGGCGAACGGGCACGCATCGATAAACGCCTGCAGCTCGGCCGCTGGCGCATCCAGCCCCTCGAAGCGATCCCACTCGTGGCCGGTGCGGATACGCATCTCCTCACGGAACAGCGCCATCTGCTCCTTGGTCATCAGGCCGGCGTGGTTGTCCTTATGGCCCGCGAACGGAAGGCCCATACCCTTGATCGTGTAGGCGATGAAACAGGTCGGCTGATCGCCGAGGGCAGCCGCTTCACGAAGCGACTCGATCATGGTTTGGGTGTCATGCCCGCCAAGATTGGTCATGAGCGCGGCCAACTCGTCGTCCGATAGCGGATCAACGATGGCACGCACGCCCGCGGAGCGCCCAAGATCGGCGAGGATCGCCTGGCGCCACGCCGCGCCGCCCTGGAAGGTCAGTGCCGAATAGAGGCTGTTCGGGCAGTCGTCGATCCAGCGGCGCAGCCCGTCGCCGCCTTCGCGCGCGAATGCGGCCTCCAGCTTGCGACCGTATTTGAGGGTGACGACATTCCAGCCCATGTCGCGGAACAGGCCCTCGATGCGGCCGAACAGGCGGTCGGGGACCACGGAGTCCAAGCTCTGGCGGTTGTAGTCGATGATCCACCAGACATCGCGTACGTCATGCTTCCAACCCTCGAGCAGCGCCTCGTAGATATTGCCCTCATCGAGTTCCGCGTCGCCCGCGATGGCGATGTGCCGCCCCGCGGGCAGGTCGGTGCGGCCCAGCCCGTGCAGGCGCACGTAGTCCTGGATTAGCGCCGAGAAGCTTGTCGTCGCCACCCCCAGGCCGACCGAGCCGGTGGAAAAATCTACCTCCGGCCCGTCCTTCACCCGCGACGGGTAGGACTGAACGCCGCCCAGCGCGCGAAGTCCCTCCATCGGCGCGACGTTCTGGCGCCCGAAGAGGTAATTGATGGCGTGAAACACTGGCCCGGCGTGCGGCTTCACCGCGATGCGGTCATGCGGCCGTGCGATCTCGAAATAGAGCGCCGCCATGATGGAAATGACGGAGGCGCAAGACGCCTGGTGCCCTCCCACCTTCAGCCCGTCGCGGTTGGGCCTTATGTGATTGGCGTTATGGATCATCCAGCCCGACAGCCACAGCAACTTGCGCTCCAGCTGATGCAGCAGCTCCTCCCGGGAGATGCCCGAGGACCGGATCCGCGCGGCGGATGGGGTTAGCAGTTTGTTCATGACCGCCGCCTCGGTCCGTTGACTACCGGCCAGTGGCCGAGCCGGCGCACCGAGGTCGAGGCGTTGCGCCGTCCCTCCCCCGCATAATCCTCATGCCATTCCTCGATCTTGCCGAGGTCGTAGAGATAATTGACCATCAAGGTCGCGCTCTCCCGAATGCCTTTGTCGGAGATGTCGCCCAGCATGTTGATGCGCTCGACCCGGGCCCCGTTCGCCAGGTGGAAATGGGCGACCGGATCGCGCGCCCGCTTGCCGTTGGACTCCGTCAGCAGATAGCGGGCGCACAGCCGCACCAACGCGGGTTCGGCGGCGCGCGCAAGAGCCGCGTCGCGGGGCCAACCGCGCCGTGCGAGGATGGCGACCAGCGCCGCGATTGGCTCCTCGCCGGGAACCGCGCCGCGCAGCAAGGCTGCCTCGTCTTCGGTGAAGACCACTTCGCCGCTCGCCAGAAGCGGGTCGAGCCAGCGGCGGAAGCCCGGGATGGGAGATAGGGTGGCGAAAGTGCGAAGGTTACGGAACTCCGTCGATAGCTCCTCGGCGACCCGCTTGATGAGAAAGTTCCCGAAGCTAATGCCCGACAAGCCGCGCTGGCAGGTGCTTATGGAGTAAAAGATCGCGGTGTCCGCCACGCGCGGGTCGAGGACGGGTGCCTTCTCGTCAAGCAGGCTCTGTACGTTGCCCGCGAGGCCCTGGACCAGCGCCACCTCGACAAAGATCAACGGCTCGGTCGGCATCCTCGGATGGAAGAACGCGTAGCAGCGGCGATCGGAATCGAGCCGGTTCTTCAGGTCGCGCCAGGACCGGATCTCATGGACAGCCTCGTATCCCACCAGCTTTTCCAGCAGCGCGGCGGGGCTCGACCAATCGATGCGTTGCAGCTCCAGGAATCCGATGTCGAACCAGGCGGCGAGCAACCCCCGCAAATCCGCCTCCAGCGCAGCCAGGTGCGGGTCCTCCTTGCGATGATCGAGAAGGAAGGAACGCAGATCGACAAGGAACTTCCGCCCGTCCGGAATGGTGGTGAACTGCGTCAGCAGTTTGAGGCGCGGCGGCTCCAGGGCACGACGAAGATTCGCCTGTGCGCTCGCTCGTTCGGCGGGATCCTTGGCGGCTTGCACCACGGCGTATGCCGCCGCCACCGTTGGTGGGCTGGAATCGAAGTCGGCCAGCGTGCGAAGAAAGTCGAGCCGTCCCGCCGGATCCGCCGCTAGATAGGTCTGGGCCAGCTTGGCGGCACGGTTGCGCGCGCTCACTTCTCCGCCCCGGCCTTCCAAGCAGGCGCGCACCTGAGCGGCGATGCTCTCGTCCTCTTCGGGGCCGACACTCGCAGCCATGTCCCGCCAAGCGGCGGTGATCCGGCGCAGGGCGCGGTCGAAAAGGCCGGGCGTAGCGATGTCGCTCATGCAAGCTCCCTCGGGGTCGCCGCGAGTGTAGCGCATGACGGCTCCCGCGTGACCCCGTTTGGCGGGGCTCGGCCGCGCGTCCGCTTGAGCGCACTTGACCTGGACGGGGCCAATGCGAGTATTGAAGGGTGCCGAGCCTACCCGGAGCAGGGTCGGCCGGCAGTTTCGTTGCCTCTTTTCGCCGTGTGGGTGCCCCTGATGATCGGTTCGCCTCGCGGACGCCGCCGCCTGCCTGCTGGGCTCGCCGGGATGGCGGCCTTTCTGGTTTTTCTGGCCGCCGCGGGTTCGCTCGCCATTCGCCACCCTGTCGCGCAGGAGCCGGCCCCTGCGGCGGGGTCCGTTGCGGTGCCGGTCTCGGCGGCCAAGGTCGAACGGCGGGACATGCCGATATACCTTGCTGGGCTCGGGACCGTGCAGGCCAACAACGCAGTGCAGGTGCGCGCACGGGTCGATGGCGCGCTGATGTCGGTGCCGGTCGAGGAGGGCCAGGAAGTCAAGGCCGGCGCGGTTGTCGCGGTTATCGATCCCCGCCCCTATCAAGCGGCGCTCGACCAAGCGGAGGCGAAGCGCCAGCAGGACCAGGCGCAACTTGACAATGCCCGCCGCGACCTGGCGCGCACCAGCACGCTGGTGCGCCAGGACTTCGCCTCGCGCCAGCAACTCGACCAGAACACGGCGACGGTCGCCCAGATGACCGCCGCGGTGGCTGGCGACGCGGCGGCGGTGGAGGCGGCACGGGTCAACCTCAGCTTCTGCGCCATCACGGCACCGTTCGACGCCCGGGTCGGGCTGCGCCAGATTGATCCCGGCAACCTGATCCACGCGGCGGACGCGATGCCGATCATGACGCTCACGCAGATCCATCCGGTGGCTGTGGTGTTCACGCTGCCTCAGGCGGACCTACCCCGCCTCAGCGTGGCGATGCGCGCCCGCCGGCTTGCGGTCACGGCCCTGCCGGCGGAGGGTGACGCCGCGCTGGATGAGGGGACGCTGGTGACGATCGACAACGCGGTCGATCCGAGCACCGGAACGATCAAGCTGAAGGCGGTGTTCCCAAATGCGGCCGACCAACTCTGGCCCGGCCAGTTCGTACGCGCGCGTCTCCTATTGGATACCGCCCACGATGCCCTGACGATGCCTTCTGCCGCCGTCCAGCACGGGCCGGCCGGGCTGTTCGCCTGGGTTGTACGACCGGACGGCACCGCGGCACGCGAACCGGTCACGCTCGTCTCCGACGATGGGGAGACGGCGATACTGACGCATGGACCTCCGGCAGGCGCGGTCGTGGTCGTTTCGGGGCAGTCACGCTTGCAGGACGGGGCGCCGGTCGCGGTGGCGAAGGGGAAGGCTGCCGCATGAGCATCTCCACCCCGTTCATTCGCCGACCCGTCGGCACGTCGCTCATCATGGCCGCCCTGGTGCTGATTGGGCTCGCCGCCTATCCGTTTCTGCCGGTCGCACCGCTGCCGCGCGTTGATTTTCCGACCATCCTGGTGAACGCGAAATACCCCGGCGCCAGCCCGGAGACGATGGCCAGCTCGGTCGCACAACCACTCGAGCGCAACTTCGCGCAGATCCCTGGCATCGCGCAGATGACGTCGGTGAACGTGCAGGGGCAGTCGCAGATCGTCGTGCAATTCGATCTCGATCGCAACATCGATGCCGCGGCCGGCGACATCCAGGCAAAGATTAACGCCGCCAGCGGGCAGATGCCGCTGAACCTGCCCTCATCGCCGACCTATTGGAAGATCAACCCTTCCGACAGCCCCATCCTGATCCTCTCCGTGCAATCGGACGTGGTGCCGCTGATCGATGCAGACGACTTCGCCGATAATATCCTGAGCCAGCAGATCTCGCAGATCGCAGGCGTCGGACAGGTCTATATCGGCGGCGAGCAGAAGCGCGCGATCCGTGTGCAGGTCGATCCGTCGAAACTGGCGGCGATGGGGCTGACCTTGGAGGATGTGCGCCCGGCGCTGGTGAATGCAACGGTGAACGACCCCAAAGGCACGATCGACACCGACCGGCGTAGCTTCACGATCTACGACAACGACCAGCTGACCAAGGCCGCCGAGTTCAATGACGTCATCCTTGCCTATCGCAACGGCGCCCCGGTGCGAGTGCGCGACATCGGCCAGGCAGTCGATGGGCCGGAGAACGCGACCCTGGCGGGATGGCAGAACAGCAAGCCCGGGATCATCCTGCTGATCTTCAAGCAGCCGGGCGCCAACGTCATCGATACGGTGGACCGCATCAAGGCCGCCCTGCCGCGGCTGGAGGCGGCGATCCCACCTTCGGTTCAGGTCAACGTGGTGATGGACCGCACGCAGACGATCCGCGCCTCCGTCTCCGACGTGCAGTTCACCCTGGCGCTTGCAGTCGGCCTGGTCGTGATGGTGATCTTCGTCTTCCTGCGCAGCTTCTGGGCGACCTTCATCCCCGCCATCACCGTCCCGGTCGCGCTGATCTGCACCTTCGCGGCGATGTACCTGCTGGGGTTCAGCCTCGACAATCTGTCGCTGATGGCCCTGACCATCTCCGTCGGCTTCGTCGTCGACGACGCGATCGTGATGCTGGAGAACATCCACCGCCATGTGGAAGACGGAATGGCGCCGATGGAGGCGGCGCTACAGGGCGCCGGAGAAATTGGCTTCACCATCATCTCTATAAGCCTGTCGCTGATCGCGGTATTCATTCCGCTGCTGCTGATGGGCGGCATCGTCGGGCGCCTGTTCCGGGAATTTGCGGTCACGGTGACGGTCGCCGTGATGCTCTCTGCATTCGTCTCGCTCACGCTTACACCGATGATGTGCGCCCGCTTCCTGCGTCACGAGTCCGTTGACTCTCATGGATGGCTCTGGCGCGCGGTCGAGGCGGGATTCAGCGGGCTGCTCGCCTTCTATCGCCGAACGCTCGATGTCGCGTTGCGCCACAGCTTCGTGACTCTGCTGGTGTTCCTTGCGACCGTCTCGGTGACGGTGCTGCTTTACATCGACATTCCCAAGGGCTTCTTTCCGGCGCAGGACACGGGCGTCGTCATTGGCATCAGCGAGGGGGGCGAGGACGTTTCCTTCAAAGAGATGTCACGCGTGCAGGCCCGGCTGGGTGCCATCGTCGCCGCCGACCCGGACGTCGCGAGCTACAATGCCACCGTGGGATCTGGAATCGGTGGCCAGACGATCAACAACGGGCGCATGTTCATCGCCCTCAAGCCATTCGACGAACGCGTGGGCGGCAGCGCGCAGGATTTCATCAATCGAATTCGCCCGAAGGTCGCGCAGGTCGAGGGCGGGCGGGTATTCCTGCAAGCCGGTCAGGATATCCGTGTGGGCGGCCGGCTGTCGAAGACCGAATACCAATACACGTTGCAGGATGCCGACCTGACCGAACTGTTCCAGTTCGCCCCCCGCGTGCTCGATCGGCTGCGCGGCCTGCCGATGCTGCGCGACGTGACGACCGACCAGCAAATGGCCGGACTGACGACGACGTTGCGGATCGACCGCGACCAGGCCGCGCGGCTCGGCGTGACCCCGCAGGCGATCGACGACACGCTGTACGACGCGTTCGGCCAACGCCAGGTCACGCAGTATTTCACACAGATCAACTCCTATCATGTGATCCTGGAGGTGCTGCCGGGACTGGCCAGCGATGTGGCGTCGCTCGACCGCCTGTACGTCCGCTCCGCCAGCGGTGCGACGGTGCCGCTCTCCGCGCTCGCCAAATGGACGACGGCCCCCGTCCGGCCGCTGGCGATCAGCCACCAGAGCCAGTTTCCGGCGGTGACGATCTCGTTCAACCTCGCGAAAGGCGCGGCGCTCGGTCAGGCCGTCGATGCGATCAACGCCGCGATGGCGCAGATGCGCGTGCCCGCCAGCCTCGCCGGGACATTCCAGGGGACCGCGCAGGCGTTCCAGAGCTCGCTCACCGGGCAGCCTTACCTGATCGCTGCGGCGCTGGTCACGGTGTACGTGATCCTGGGTGTGCTGTATGAAAGCTACATCCTGCCGCTGACTATCCTGAGCACGTTGCCATCGGCCGGCGTGGGCGCGCTGCTGATGCTGATGGCGGCGGGCGACGATCTTTCGGTGATCGCGCTGATCGGCATCATCCTGCTGATCGGTATCGTCAAGAAGAACGGCATCATGATGGTCGACTTCGCCATCACCCGCGAACGGCGCGACGGCCTGCCTCCGCTGGAGGCGATCCGTCAGGCGTGCCTGCTGCGCTTCCGCCCGATCCTGATGACCACGATGGCGGCGATGCTGTCGGGACTGCCGCTGATGTTGGGCCACGGCGCCGGCTCGGAACTGCGCCGCCCGCTGGGGTTCGCGATGGTCGGCGGCCTGGCGCTGTCGCAGGTGCTGACGCTCTACACGACGCCGGTGATCTACCTGTATCTCGACCGCCTGCAACAATGGCTCTCGCCGCACCGGGCCCTCTCCGTGCCGACCTTGGCGGCGAAGATGGGAGCAGCGGGAGATTGACACGATGCAATCGACAAGAGACTGGCTAGAGGCGGCCGCGACAGAAGCCGAACATCCCCTTCACGCCACGATGGTCTTGCTCAATCAGGTTGTTCAGGTCCTTCGACGAGCAGCGTTGTGTCGGCCGGCGCCGCCGCATGCGCAAGGACAATACGGACCTGGACATCCGGACGTTCAAGGCCGAGCCGCGCCTGTAGTCCGAGTCGCGCCAGGCATTTGCACCAGAACCGTGATCGGGAAGTTCACCGAGCGGGCTATGAAGCACTTCGCGTGGGCCATGGCGTGCAGAGCCTCGGCCGTCGCGCTGTCGGCACCGTCGGCCAACGTGACCTGGGGGCGCAGTTCAACGCTGGTGAAGTGTCCGCCACCGTCCGCTTCCAGCGCCATCTCGCCCTCGGCGCGATCAGCGTAGCCGGTCACCACGACGCCCGCCTCCGCGGCCAGATGGAGATACCAGAGCATGTGGCAGGCGGAGATTGCCGCGACCAGCAGCTCCTCCGGGTTATGGCGGGAGGCATCGCCCCGGAAGGTTGGGTCCGACGAGCCCAGGAGATCGGGCTTGCCCGCGATCACGACGCGATGGTCGCGTCCGTAGGCGCGGTAGGAGGTGGTGCCGGTGTCGCCGGCGCCGGTCCACTCGACCTGCACGGCGTAGCGATGCCCGCTCATGGCCCGGTGCCCCGCAGCGCACTGGCATAGGCGGCGACGGCGGCGGGGAAACCTATCATCAGCGCGTCCGCGGTCAGCTCGTGGCCGATCGAGGCCTCGGCGAGGAAGCCGATGCGCGCGATCAGGGGCGGGATGTTGTGCAGGTTGAGGTCGTGACCGGCGTTGACCACCAGGCCTGCATCATGCGCCGCCTCCGCCGTTGCCGCGCACGCGGCGAGCAGCGCCGCGTGGCCACCGCCCTTGAACGCCCTAGCATAGGCGCCGGTGTAGATCTCAATCCCATCGGCGCCCGCCTCGGCGATGCGCCCCACCACCCCCGGCTCGGGATCGACGAACAGGATTACCCGCGCCCCGAGGCCCTTCAGCGCCGCGATGGCCGGACCGGCGATCGCCATCTGCGCGGCGTCGAGGTCCCAGCCTTTCTCGGAGGTGAAGGCGTCCGCCGCATCCGGCACCAGCGTGCATTGCGCAGGCTTGGTTTCGCGCACGATGTCGAGGAGGCGCGCGTCAGGGAACCCCTCAACGTTCAACTCGATCCTCGGCGTGGCCGCGAGCAGGCGGGCCAGCACCGGCACATCGGTGCGGCGAATATGACGCTCGTCGGGCCGGGGATGCACCGTGATGCCCTGCGCGCCCGCCACGATTGCGGCGCGGGCGAAGGTGGGTAGGTCGGGCACCCCGGTGTGGCGGGAGTTGCGCAGCAGGGCGACTTTGTTGAGGTTCACGCTGAGGCGGGCCATGCAGCTGATCCTACCCGCTAAGCTGGATGTCCGCTATTCCCACCGCCGCTACGCACCGGGTTCCCGCAAAGACGGCGAGCATGAAGCCAAGATGGCGCTCGGTGGCAACTACAATGGGGTCGATGACGCGCTGATCGGCGTCGCGAAAAAAAGCGGCATCCCCGGACGCCTCTCTTTCTCATTGGCTGCTAGTGTCCCGTCTCAGAAATTCCTAGCCATCTAGGCACAGTTGTGATTCCCTGGGTTGGCGGCGGTTTTGGGGAAGCGGGAATGCGGGGACGTTCTGCGGTTCGGATTGAGTTGGACGATGCCGA
>JBDTFI010000064.1:0-2810 GCA_039938035.1 Acetobacteraceae bacterium
TATGGGCGATCCTGGTGCTGGTGCCACTGGCGCTGCTGGCCGCCGGCGTCGCCTGGGTCGCCTATCGCTATCAGACCTGGAAGCGCGGCGGCTCACTCGGCGGCGGCCCGCGCGACGTCTTCCGCCGTTAAAGCGAACTCGCGCGCCAGCAGCGTGTAGGAGCGCCGGCGCGCCTCGGGATCATGCAGCGTGGTCAGGATCGCGATCTCGCTCACGTCCTGCTCGGTGCCGAGCGCGCGTAGTTTTGCTCCAACCGTTTCGGGCGTGCCCCAGAAGGATCGGGCGCGCATCCGCTCGATCCGCGCGGTGTCGGCCGGCGTGTAGTCCTGCGCCATCGCCTCCTCCGGCGACGGCAGGGCGGTGAACTCGCCGCGGTCGCGACGCAGGCGCTGGAGTTCGCGCGAGGTAAACAGGTGCGCCGCCTCGACCTCGGTCTCCGCCGCGACCGCCCAGACGCATAGCGCGGCGTGCGGGACCGGGTACTGGGCGCTGGGGCGGTACTGGGCGCGATAGACCGCGAGAGCCTGCTCGGTGCCCCGCCCCTCGGTGATGAAGTGGGCGAAGCAGTAGGGCAGGCCGAAATAAGCGGCGACCTGCGCGCCATAATCGGAGCTGCCGAGCACCCACACTTCGGGCGCTGTCGCGCCGGTGGGCTGGGCGATCACGCCACGAAACGGGTGGTTCTCCACGAGTTCGTGGCCGCCGACCCAGGCGAGGAGGTCGCGCACCTGGGCGGGGAAGTTGTCGGCGGCGGTGCCTGCCGCCGGGTTGAGCGCGAAAGCGGTGCGCTGGTCCGATCCCGGCGCACGTCCCACGCCGAGGTCGATTCGCCCCGGCGCGATCGCGTCCAGCACGCGAAATTGCTCGGCGACCTTCAGAGCGGAATAGTGTGGCAACATGATGCCGGCGCTGCCGATGCGGATTCGCGTGGTGGTCGCGGCGATGGCGGCCATCAGAACCTCCGGCGCGCTGCCGGCGATGCTGTGCGTATTGTGATGCTCGGCGAGCCAGTAGCGAGCGTAGCCGAGTTGCTCACAGTGTTTGGCGAGGGCGAGGCTTTCGCGCACCGATGTTTCGGGCGCGCGGCCGGTGACGATGGTGGACTGATCTAGGACCGAGAGCCGGATCATGCGGCGGTTCTCCTGTTCACGTGAGAGAAGGCGTAGCGTGGCGCGGATGCAAGTCTTGGTCAGAACGCCGCCACGCCGAACCCCGCCTTCAGGACCGCGTAGAGCGCACCGCCGACCAGGAAGCCGACGAGCGTGCCGTTGACCCGCACGAATTGGAGGTCCTTGCCGATCCGCAGTTCCAGCTTCTCGGTGATCGTCGCGGTGTCCCAGTGGCCGACCACGGTGGCGATGAAGTCCGCGATGCGAGTCTGGGCGGCGGGAAGCAGCGTCCGCACGATCCCCTCGGCGGTGACTTGCACGCGCAGACGGGCGGCGGGATCGGTTTCGATCAGTTCCCCGAGATTGGCGAGCGCGCCCTCGATCACCGCGACCGTGCGGCTGTTGGGCTTCATCGCGTCGGCCTCCAGCGTCGCACGCAGACGCGCCCAGAGGTCCCATACCCAGGCGAGAACAGTCTCGTGCGCCACAACTCGGCGCAGCGCCGCGCCGATCTCCGCGGCGCGCCTGGGATCTTCCTCCATACGGGCGATTTCACGACGCACCCATTCGTCGAAGGCGGCGCGCAGTTCCGAGCCGTCCGGACTCATCTTGTCGAGTTCGATCTCCACCGCCGCCAGCACGCGTTTCGCAACCGAGGCGCCGATCGCCCAGCCGACGAGTTTGCCGCCCTGCTCGGCGACCCGTGCCTCGATGGCAGCGCGCAACTGCTCCTCCTTGCCGGCGATCAGGGTTCGGACCTGGTCGAGCACGAAACCGAACACTTCCTGGTGGCGACCGCCCTCCACCACGCCGCGTAGTGCGCGGGCGACGAGCTGCCCGGCGGCGGGTCCGCCGATGAGGCGGGGCAGCAGGCGCGCGAGCAGGCGGCGGGCGCGGCCGTCCTCAACCGAGGCGAGAATCCGCGGCAGCGCGGACGCGAGCGCCTCGGCGGTCGGCCGCGCCGAGGCGGGGTCGGCGAGGAAGCGATGCAAGATGCCCGGCAGGTCGAGCCGGTGCAGCACGTTCGCGACCTCGGCGCCGGTGAAGACGTGGGTGGCGACGAAGCGACCGAGGGCACGCCCGAGCCGTTCCTTCTCGTGCGGAATAATGGCGGTGTGCGGGATGGGGATGCCGAGCGGGTGGCGGAACAGCGCGGTGATCGCGAACCAGTCGGCGATGCCGCCGATGAAACCCGCTTTCGCGGATGCCTGGAGCCACTCGGTCCCGGCACCGGTGGGCATCGCGTAGCTGGCGACGGTCAGGGCCGCCATCAACCCGAGCAGGCCAGTCGCGAAGGCCTTGTGACGGATCAGCGCCCGGCGCGCCGCCGCATCGAAGTCGAGATCGCGAGAGGTCATGCGCGACGTTAGATAGGCGGCCCGCGCCGAGACGGGAACGTGGACAAATTCACATCTCCGACCCGATTCTTCTGGCCCTCGCCGCCGATTCGTGCAGAACAGAAGGATGCGTGCCCTGGTCGCCTGCCTGCTGGCTTTGTCGTTGCTCGCGCCCGTTGCTCGTGCGGCCACCCGTTTGTCCCCGTTTTCCTTGTGCGAGGCCGCGATCGCCCGCGCCCAAACGGCACGCGACTTGCCTGACGGGCTGTTGCCCGCGCTGGCCCGCGTCGAGAGCGGTCGCCCCGATGCCGTCGGTGCGGCGCGGCCCTGGCCGTGGACGATCGACGTGGAGGGTCAAGGTCGG
>JBDTFI010000065.1:0-9296 GCA_039938035.1 Acetobacteraceae bacterium
CCGTTGAGGTCGGTAAATCGCCGGAAGAACCGAAGGTCGGCGATGAAGCATTCGTCTTCGTAGATGGCGTCGGCGCCGGCTGCAACCATTTGTCCGCGCGCGAGGTCGCGACGCACATAGCCGTTCACCCGGTAGCGGCCCCAGCGTCCCGAGGCGCCGAACGTCACCTCGTTGCGCGGGATATAATACGGCGAACCGACCGGCGGCGGCGTGGCCTGATCATAGAAATAGTAAGGATCATATGGCGTGGCGATGTATCCCGCCGTCACGTTGAATGCCGGCACCCCCGCGGTCGCCACCGCCTCCTTGTACCTCGCGGTAAACGTACCGGGGTCCAGCCGGGTGCGGTAGGTCAGGTCGAGCCAGCTCGCCGGGCTGAACGTCGTGCGCGCCACGACGTCGGAAACCTGGTCGCGCAGCCCGGTGACGTCGGGCAGCCAGGTCTCCTTCGTCGTTCGGTAGGATTGGCCCACCACCGTATCGAGCGCGGTGCCGTTCAGATCCCAGGCACTGTGCAGCGCGACGGTGGCACGATCGCCGCCCTCCAGGCGGTCGATCCCGCCGAAGCGATTGAAGCTGAAAAGGTTGGCGTCGGAGAAGTTGAAGATATCCAGGCTGTCTTCGTTCGGGTAGCGGTTCACCTGGCTGGAACCGACCACGGGCGAGACTATGATCTGCGCCTTGGGCTCGATGAGCATGGTTCCCCAGGAGCCCGATTCGCGGCTGAAGGGCCAGCGGAAATTCAATGCTGCGGCCGGTTGGGCGCGGGCGTCGTCGATGTTGGAGCGGGTGCCGAAATTTGGCGCCTCGTTGAACTTGCTGGCGGCGTAGGAGGCGGCGTCGGTGTGCAGCTGGACGGTCCACAGGTCGCCCAGCGCGCCGGTGAAGGGCCGCTCCCAGTTCACCGTCAGCGCCGCGCGCTGGGTGTTGGTACCGGTCTGACGCAGCACGTTGAACGCCGACGTATCGATCGACAACCGCCCGCCCCAGGCGTCCGGCTGGCCGAAATAGCTGTATTGCGCGCGCGGCAGCACGAACGGCAGGCGGTTCTGGTCGATGGCGGTGTTCACCGACTGGTAGATGCGGGTCTCGACCCGGGCGAAGGCGCCCTCGCCAAAGCCCTCGGCATAGAGCGTGCTGGGCAGCACGGAGGGATCGCCGCCGACGATGTTGCCTAGCTTGAAGTTGGTCACGTAGGTCGCCGAAGTCGTGCGTTCCACCGAAAAGCCGGTGCGCCACGTGTCGTTGAGGTTGAATTGCCCGCGCAGGTCCACCGTGCCCTGTCCGCTCCCCAGCGTGTATGCCATCGAGCTTTCGAGGTTGATGAAGCCGCTGTTGAATCGGCGCCGGTACCCGAGCGACAGCTCCGGTCCGCCCTCCGTCGTCATCATCGGGGTGAAGGTCGCGTCCGACTGCGGATCGATCACCCAATAATAGGGCTGGGCGAAGAAGGCGCCGATGTGGGAGCTGACGCCGAAGCTCGGCACCAGCAGCCCGCTCGCGCGCTTGGCCGACGGGGAGGCGTTGAAGAAATACGGGAAATAGGCGACCGGCACGCCGAACATCTGCAACTCGGCGTCGGTGTACTCGATGCGCTGACGCTGCTCGTCGTCGACCGCCGTGCGGGCGCGTATTTGCCACAACGGCGGTGCCGTCGGGTTCTTGGCGCACAGATTGCATGTCGAATAGACCGCCCGCGACAGCTCATCGATCAGCCCATTGGTCCGGCGCCCGCCATTGCCAGCGAGACGTCCGTTCTGCGCCAGCAGTGCGCGCGGATCACCGAACGTGCCGTTGCGAAACCCGCGGTCGAGGTCGGCGTAGTCGGCGAACATCACCTGACCGTCGGGCTGGATCAGCGTGATGTGACCGCGCGCCACCGCCTCGCCGGTCTGGCGATTGAACGTCACCTCGTCGGCGCGCAGCACCACGCCGTTCTGCCACGCCTCGACATGACCCTTAGCGAGCACCAGCGACTTCTCGCGCTCGTACTCGACCTGATCGGCGCTGAACGTCACCGGCGCGGTGCGGCTGATCGGCAGGGAACCGCCCAGCGACGTGAGCTGGGCGCGCGCTCCCGGAATGGCCAGAAGCCCCGCGAGGACGGCCGCGCCCAGCCGGAGCGAGGCGCCGTGAGCGGCCACGCCGCGGGCCATGCTCAACCGTCTTCCATGTGCAGGAGCAGCGCCAGCGCCAGCATCAACCCGGCGGCACTGGGCGCCCAGGCCGCCAGCATCACCGGCAACGCCCCGCTTTGCCCGAAGCTCTCGGCGAGCTTGGAGATCAGGAACAGCGCGAATCCCGCGGCGACGCCGCCCGCGATCATGCGCGCGACGCCGCCGCGTCGTGCCGGGCGCATGGAGAACCCGGCCGCGACGAGGGCCATCGTCGCGGCCAGCAGCGGCAGCGCGAGCAATGCCTGAAAGTGCAGCCGGTGGCGCACCGAGGAAAAGCCCGACCGTTTTAGAAGCGAGATGAAGTCGGGCAGTTCCCACACCGAAAGCGTATCGGGCGAGGCAAAGCTCTCCTGCACCCGCTCAACCGTGAGATCGGTCGGCAGATCGACGGTGCCCGAGGCGGTCGGCGGCTGATCGGGGCGCAGGGTGACGGCTTTGTGCAGTGTCCAGGTGCCGCCCGAGAGGACGGCATTGCCGGTCTCGATCCGGCTCAGCATCTGGTCGGACGCATTTAGGCGGAATACGCTGACCCCCTTGGCGGTGAGCGTGTTCCCCGTCAACGCGACCGCGCTCGCGTGCAGGATCGCGACGCCATGCGGCTCCAACCCGTGATCGGACTGACGCAGCCAGAGCTGGCCGTTTTCGAGGTCGAGCGGGCCGCCGCCCACCGAGAGATGCGCTTGTTGCAGCGCCTCGGCGCGCGCGAACATCACCGACGACAGCGGACTGATCGCCGTCGTCGCCAGCGCGCCCATCAGCAGCGCGCAGGTCACCGGGGCAGCCAGGAACTGCCACGCCGAGACGCCGGCGGCGCGCGCGACGATCAACTCCGAAGACCGGGTCAGACGCCAGAAGCACACGATGCCGCCCACCAGCACGGCGAACGGCAGGATCTCCATGCCGATATAGGGCAGCCGCAAGGCCGCGACCTCGGTCACCAGGGCGAATGTGGCATCCGGCTTGCCGACGGAACGGCGCAGCAATTCGATAAAGTCAAACAGCGACACCAGTGCGGTCAGCGCCGCCAGCATGGCGATGACGGCGGCCAGGAACTGGCGGCTGATATAGAGCGAAAGGGTGACGGCCGCGGTCATCCGGGCGCGCCTCGGCCGATGTGTCCGATCGCCGCCCGGGGGTCGGGCCCCGTACGCGCCCGCAGCATCGGGCTGAACAGCAGCCATGCGGCGAGTGCGCCCGGCAGCACGGCTTGCGCCCAGATCAGTCCCAACAAGGCGTTGTTCCTCGCGGCCATGTCGCCGACCACCAGTTGCAGCGCGACCAACACGACCATCACGCCGACCGAGGCGAGTGGGCGCAGCAGCCCGCCGTGGCGGCGGAACGCCCCGGTCAGCACCGCGCACAGGGCAACCATCATGTAAGACAGCGCGGTCAACGGGGCCGACAGGCGCTTATGGGCCTCCGCGATCCAGCGCGGTGCGTCCTTGGGGTTGGCCGGGTGTGGGTCCAGCAGCGCGCTCAGCGGCACTTCGGTCATGTCGGCGACCCGCGCGCCGGGGTGGCTATCGTCGGCCAGGTCGATCACGTTCTGCTTGAACGTCAGGATGTTCAACCGCCCGGTTTTCGGGTCGATCTCCTGGCGGCTACCGCTCTCCAGTACCACCTCCGGCCCGCTTGGCGTCTGCACCAGCCGCCCGCGCGCGGCCAGGATCGTCGCGTGCGCGGGCGGGTGGCGCGCATCGTCGAGCATCACCCCGCGCAGAGCGCCATCGCGGTCGCGCGCGCGGACATAGACCGTCAGCCCCGGCTCGACCTCGGTGAACACGCCCTCCTGGAGCAGGAACGCGGCGATCTCGTTGCGAATCTCCCACTGGAAGTCGCGGAACGCGCCCATGCTCGCCGGTACGATCCACACATTGAGCGCATAACCCGCCAGCACCGCGAGCAGCCCGAGCGCGATTGCCGGGCGGCCGAGCGCGATCGGCGACAATCCGGCCGCCCTCATCACCGTCAGTTCCCGGTCGCTCGCGAGGCGCTGATAGACGAACTGCACGACGACAAAGCAGGTGATCGGCAGGACCACGGCGACGAAGCCCGGCACCAGCAGCCCGGTCAGTTCCAGAAACACCCCCAGCGACAGCCCATGATCGACCACCAGCTCCACGAAGCGCAGCGACTGGGTCAGCCAGATCAGCGCGGTCAGCCCCCCGGTGACGGCGAGGAGCGCGAACAGGAGCTGGCGGAACACATAGCGGTCGATCCGGGTGACAGGCAGCATCGGGCTGCCCTAGCACCTCGTACGGGTCGCGGTGAAGCCGATCATCGCGGGCCAGAATTGGCAGGCGCGCAACAACCACGGCTGCGCCGGCGCCACGCACGCGAGCCGATGAACCCCCATCGCTACCCGCATGGGATAGCGAAGCCGTTCCCGCAATTGTCGGTGGTAGGTGGATGACTCCGCACCCGCCAGCACACATTCCGCGGCCAGCACGCCGCTGGCAAGCGCGATCGCGATGCCCTCGCCCGCGAGGGACGGGATCACGGCGGCCTGATCGCCGAGCCGGTACAGCCGAGGTGGATCGCTCGGCCCGGCCAAATGAAGATGCCCATAGGGCACGCCGGCCACCGCCAGGGGGCGGTCCGACAGCGGAACGGCGCCCGCCAGCCGAAGCCGCAGGTGCGCCGAGACCCCGGCAAGCTCGGCCAGCAATTGATCGGCACCGCGCGCACGCACCGCTGCGCGATAGCGCATCACGCACAGAACGGCGCGTCCCGCCTCGACCATTTGCAGCCCGGCATAGCCGCTCGCCAGCAGCACCATCTCCACCGCGCCGGCCAGCGCCGCCGCCTGATCGGGGGCGAGCGTCAGATACATCTTGAGCCCGACCGCCCCGCTTCCATGCGCCGGCCTGGCCGCGCCGCGCAGGTCGTGCTTGCCGGTCGCGAGCAGCACGGTTCCCGACGGCGGGCAGGAGTCGAGCCCGCGCATGGCCTCGCCGCGCCGCACAAGCGCGCCGGCCGCCACCGCCCGGCTCAGCAGCGCCTCGTCCAGGACACGCCGCGACAGGCCGTAGGCGGGGAAGGGCAGGGCTGTCTCCGCCATCCGCGCGCCCGCGATCAGCCGCACGCGCGCGGTCGGCGCCCCGCCCAGCATTGCCGCGTCGATCCCGAGATCGGCCAACGCCGCCAACGCCGGGCCACCGACGAAGTCCCCGCAGACCTTGTCATGTGGCCCCGTCGTGCGCTCGATCAGCGCGACCGGCGCGCCGCCGCGTGCCAAGTGAATCGCCGCGGAGGCGCCCGCGGGTCCGCCGCCGACGATCAGGGTGTCGGATCGCCGGTTCACGCTTGCTTCAGCTCGATCAACCCCCGCCTGATCTTCCGCCCGCGCTCCACCTTGTCCTCGATATACGCCGCATCACCCCACCGCACCGCGCGCGCCATCGCCTGCGCGTCCTCGACGAAGCGCGCCAGCATCTCGAGCAGCGCCTCGCGGTTGTTCAGGAACACGTCGCGCCACATGGTCGGATCGGAGGCGGCGATACGGGTGAAGTCGCGGAAGCCCGAAGCGGCGAAGCGCAGCACCTCCTGGCGGCTCTCGTCGGCGAGGTCGTCGGCCGTCCCGCAGATGGTGAAGGCGAGCAGATGCGGCAGATGGCTCACGATCGCCAGCACCCGGTCATGATGCGCGGGCTCCATCACCTCGACCATGCTCCCGCATCGCCGCCACAACTCGGCGACCTTCTCCACCGCCTCGGGGTCGGTTCCGGGCGGCGGCGTCAGCAACGTCCAGCGGTTGTCGAACAGCGTGGAAAACCCCGAATCCGGCCCGGAATGCTCGGTGCCGGCCAGCGGGTGGGCCGGCACGAAGTGAACGCCCGCCGGAACCATCGGGCCGACGTCGCGGATCACCGACTGCTTTGTCGATCCCACGTCGGTCAGGATGGCGCCGGGCGCCAGATGCGGGGCGATCGCGGCGGCGAGGTCGGCGAACGCGCCCACCGGGGCGCACAGCATCACGCAATCGGCGCCGGAGACCGCGCGCGCCGGATAGAGTTCCGCGCGATCGGCGATGCCGAGTTCCATGACCCGGTCCAGCGTGCGTTGGGTGCGTGCGTTGGCGACGACCTCCTCGGCCAGCTCGCCCCGCTCCTTGGCGATGCGCGCCACCGAACCGCCGATCAAGCCGACGCCAAGCAGCGCGAGACGGCGAAACAGCGGCTGGCTCATGCGCGCCCGGCCGCCATGAAGCGGGTCAGGTTCTCGATCACCATGCCGACCTCGTCGGCGGTGCCGATACTGATCCGCAGGCATTGCGGCAACCCGTAGCCACCGACCTTGCGCACGATCAGCCCGGAGCGGCGCAGATGCGCGTCCGCTGCGTCGGCTCGCGCCTGGGTCGCGAAGTCGGCGAGCACGAAGTTGCCCTCGCTCGGCCAGACGTGGATGCCGATGCCCGTCAGAGCCTCCGTCAGGCGGGCGCGCTGGGCGGCGTTGTGCGCCACCCCCTTCTCCACCCAGCCGGGCTCGGCGAGCGCCGCGATCGCCGCCGCCTGGCCGGCGACGGAGACGTTGAACGGCGCGCGGATGCGATTCAGCACGGCGATGATCGACGGATGCGCGTAGGCCCAGCCGATCCGCATCCCGCCGAGGCCGAAGATCTTGCTGAAGGTGCGCGTCATCACCGTGTTCGGCGCCGCATCGACCAGCTTCACGCCCGGATCATAGCCGGGCCGATCGACGTACTCGGCATACGCCGAGTCCATGACCAGCAACGCCTCCTCCGGCAAGCGCGCGCGCAGCCGCTCCACTTCCGATTGCGCCAGCAGGCTTCCCGTCGGGTTGTTCGGATTGGCGAGGAACACGAGGCGTGTCGCCGGGCTGACATGGGCGAGCAGCGCATCCACATCGGCGGTCAGGTTGCGTTCGGGCGCCTTGATGACCCGGCTGCCGGCATAGGTGCCGGCGATCTGATAGATGGAGAACCCATGCTCGGTCATCAGCACCTCGCGTCCCGGGCCGCCATAGGCGACGCAGAGCTGGGCGATGAGGTCGTCTGAGCCGTTGCCGCAGATGATCCTCGCCGGATCGAGGCGGAACCGCGCGCCGATGGCCGCCCGCAGGTCGCGCGCCTCGCCGTCCGGATAGTGATGCGCGTTCTCGATGGCGCCGGCGATGGCGGCCCGCACGCCGGGCGGCGGGCCGAACGCGCCTTCGTTCGACGACAGCTTATGGATGCGGTTCACACCCGGAACGTTGGATTCCCCGCCTTTGTAGGGCGAGACCTCCAGCACCTCGGGGCGTGGCTTCGGGCTGCTCATGAACCGGCTCCAGCAACGGGAATGGCGTAGATGCCGAGCACGACAGGCGGGCGCAGCGCGCCGATGCGGGCGAGCCGCGGGTCGTCGTCGGCAAGGGCCCCGTCCACCTCGACCAACCCCAGGGCGCCCTGGCCGGGATCGCGGCGCAGGATCAGCGAGCGGGGCGCAAGGTCGGCGGCGATCAGCGCGGCGGACAGTCGCGCATGGCTCACGCCGCTATCCATCTCCACCGCGATCAGCCCTCGGTCCTCGCCCGAGGCATCGGGGGTGACGGCGGCGACCACCAGCGCCTCCGCTGTGGGCGCACCCTCCGCGCGGGGCGCCCAGAATGGCAGGCGGCCGACGACATGCAGGCGCGGCCGGTCCTGGCGCAGCAGGCTGGTCCACCACGCCGTCCCCGCCGGCTCATCCTGCGTCGGCAGCGGCAGCACGGCGGCCGAAGCGTTGCCGCCCGAGACGGTCGCGATCGCCTGCGCGGGGCTGGCGTGGACCCGCAACGGGGTCAGATTGCCGAACTGCTCGCGCGCCACTCCGGCGAGATCGGCGCCGCCCACCGCGATGGCGAAGGGCCGCTGCATGGACGTGGTAGCGGCGAGCAATTCGCGCCACAGCCGGACCAGCGCCTGAGCCGGCAGCCGCCCTTCGTGGCGGGCGAGCAGGCGCCGAATGATCGCGGCCTCCCGGCCCGGGCGCAGCGCCACGCTGGTGGCCGCCTTGGCCGCCGAACCGGCGACCTGTTCCACCATCTCGGCGCGGCGCATCAGCAGATCATGCAGCGCGTCGTCGATGCGGTCGATCTCGGCGCGAAGGGCCGTCAGGTCGGCCGGGTTGGGGTCGCCCGGCTTGGGATCCATCGGGGGCATGGCGTTCTCCGTCATGACCCTCTCTGTCCGCGTTCTCCGCGCGCCGCAACTCCTCGGGCGAGGTCTGGAAGAACCGGGCGAACTGGAACACCGTGTCGTCCTGCTGGTTCCAGCACACATATCCCCGGCAATCCCGGGGCCGCGCCTCATAGACGCCGCACATGCGGTCTTCCCGCAGGAACTGGCACACCCCGTGCCCGGTCTTGATGCGCTTCGAGCCCTTCCGCGTCCGCTCGACGATGTGCTTGGCCTCGAAGGCGCGGACCGTCAGGCCGAGGTGACGCGCGAGGCGGCGGATGTCGGCCCGGCTCACTTCCACATAACCCGCCATCCGGCAGCACAGACTCGGGCACTTCACGCAATCGAGGGCCATCGGCGCACCATCGGCGGAATCGCCGTTCCGGACAACGGTCGCGTTGCGGCCCGGAGTTGTGCATCCGGGTGGCGCATTCCAAGATGGAGGCGTTCCGACAAGGGGTTGCGTGGATGGACGTCCCGGTCGCGTTCACAGTGGAGGCGCCGGCCGAACGGCTGGCGCGCACGCCCGTCCGCCGGCCCGCGCCAAGCCGTGGCGACCGGTTTTGGGCGCTCCTGATGCGTGGTGCCGACATGGCACTGCGCCGCTGGTACGGCGTGCGCGAGTTCACCGACGACCCGTCCTGCCTGCTGCGCCTCGCCTTCGCGCCCTCGCCGTACGCCGTCACCCTTTCCGACGGCACGCGCGTCGAGGCGGGCGAGACGGTGGCGATCCTGCATATCTGGAACGAGCATATGCCGCGTTTCCGCCGCTCCGGCCCCGACATGGGTTGGGCGATCGACATTCGCCGGCGGGTGCTGCGCTCCTTCGCCACGCTCGCCCGCCACCTGGAGCATGATCCAGCGTGGCGCGACATCCGCGCCGTCCACGCCTGCGTCACCTTCGGCAGCCGCCGCCGCCGCGCGCAACTCCGCCGTTTCGCGGCGCGCTTCGGCTTCGA
>JBDTFI010000066.1:0-5333 GCA_039938035.1 Acetobacteraceae bacterium
GCCCCTTGGAGGGATCGACCGGGTAGTAGGTGACCATGACGGTGCCGGCGATGCCCGCCAATCCGCAGGCCAGTGCGAAGGCGGTGATGTTGATCCACTGCGATCGCAGGCCGACCAGCTCCGCCGCTTCGATGTCGTCGGCGACCGCGCGGACCGTCCGGCCCCAGTGGGTTCCGAGCAGCAACGCCTCTACCAGGACCGTGGCGACGACGGCGACGGCGAAGGCGATCACCTGCGCGGCCGAGACGAAAAGCGGGCCGATGAGGAAATACTTGCCGCCGAACATCGACGGCGCGAGGCGCGTGTCGGCGCCGAAGATGACCTGGGCCACCATCTGCAGGACCAGCCCCAGCGCGATCGCGGCCAGCAATTGCTGCAAGGTGGCGAAGCCGACGAACCGCTTGTAGACGAGCTGGTACTGCGCGGCCCCAAGGAGTGCCATCAGCAGGAAGCTGAACGGCAAGGCGTAGAGCGGATCGAGCCCGAAGCTGGTGGCGGCGATCACGCCGACATACATGCCGTACATGACCATGTCGCCGTGCGCGAAGTTGACGATCCGCATCACCCCGAAGGCGAGGCTGAAGCCGATCGACAGCAGCCCATAGACTCCGCCCACCAGAACGCCGCTCAGCAGCGCCTGGCCGACCGGAACGAGGGCGTCCTCGACGCCGCTCATCGGGAATGTCTAACGCGCGCCGGGCTGGGCTTTCTTCCAGGCCTCGAAGTCGCGCTTGGCTTCCTCGCCGGAGAGCGGGAACAGGCCGATGAGCGAGCGGCCGCGGGCGACCTCCTGTTCGGCGAATTCATCGAAGAGCGTGCCGGCCAACGCCTCCTGTGCGACCTCGTCGGCGATGTCCGGCGGGATCACCACCACACCGTCGCGGTCGCCGACGATGACATCGCCGGGATAGACCGCGACGCCGCCGCAGCCGATCGGTAGGTTGAGATCGGCCGGATGGTGCGCGATCGGACTTGGCGGCGACGAGGCGCGCCGGTGATAGGCGGGCAGGCCGGTCTTGAAGACCCCGTCGGTATCGCGCAGCCCACCATCGGTCACGATTCCGGCGCAACCGCGCGCCTTCAACCGACCGACATAGAGGTCACCGGCCGAGGCGGCGCGCGCATCGCCGCGTGCGTCGATCACGAGCACGTGGCCCGGCGGACACTCCTCCATCGCCGTCTGCTGTATCCGCCCCCGTCCCGGTGCCCCCGGCGCGTCCTTGTCCTCGCGGGAGGGAATAAAGCGCATGGTGAACGCCAGTCCGACCACGCGCCCCACTTCCGGGCGGATCGGCGTCACGTCCTGCATGAACATATTACGCAGGCCGCGTCGGTAGAGCAGGCCGGTGAGCGTGGATGTCCCGACCCGCAGCAACGCCTCGCGCGTGGCCGACGATAGTTCCGCCATGTGCATGTCCCCCTTCATCGGATTTCTAGCTCGGCGTCCCGCTCGGCTGCACGGGACGGCGCGCCACCATCGGGGCGGCGCGGATGCCGCTGACGTCGATCTCCGGCATCGTCACGCTCAGCCCGCGCAGCACCGCGTTCGCCAGGTCGTTGTAGCCCTCGAAACCACGTCGGAGCCGGGCGCGCCAGGAGGGGATCCCGCCATTGGCATGCAATTCAAACGCCGATTCGCGCGCATCCAGTGCCGAGGAGACGTGGTCCCAGGTCATTTGCAGGAGTGCGGCGCGTTGCGTCGCCGTGTAGGCGCCGCCGCCGAACGACTCCTCCAGCCCCGTCGCCAATTCGGGTGTCGCGAGATCGCGGTCGGACGGGGCGACGACGAGTGACGAGCCGGGCAGGACACGCAACAGTTCGCTCATCCGCTGTCGCGCCTTCAGCATCGCGATGCTGCCGACGGCGACATGGAGGTGGTTGGGATAGCAATAGCCTTCGGGCGTGAAGCACGGATCGCGCTCGGCGGCGATCTGGCAGCTGCGTACCGTCTGCACGTCCGTCATCAGGTCGATCAGGTACTCGATCGTCGGATCATGCGACATCAGACCCATCGCATGGGTGCAGGCGAAGGCGAGGCCGAGCGTGTACTCCGCTTTGGCAAGCCAGCAATGGAGCTGATGCCAGAACAGCCAGCGCGCCACCGGCTCGGGCGAGGCGTCGAGCAGGAACACACGCTCCCACGGGATGAACACGTCGTCGAGCCACGCCTGACCGTCGAGTTCATCGAACCGGGCGCTGAGCGGGGCGACAAACGGATTGGGGTGACGCACGGAGGGCTTGCGGCAGATGATGGTGACGCCCGGTGCGGCCACGGGCATGATGAAGCTTGCCCGATGTCGGCCAAGATCCACGCCGCAATGGGCGCCGATATAGACATCCTCGGCGAAAGCCGGGCTGGTGTGCATGCCGATCTTGCCGGTCAGCACCAGCCCGGCATCGGTTTCGCGCACGACCCGGAGCGCGGCGCGTTCGGCCGGATTTTCGCGCATCCGATAGCCGATTGTCGCGGCACCGGCCGAGAAGGTGAGAAACCGGCCGGTGCGGACGATCAATTCCCGGTAGGCGGCGGCATCGGCGACCTGCTTGTCCGACACCGCGCGTTCCTGCACGGCGGCGAGAACGCCGAGCGCGATCAGGTGCCCATAGGCCGGCGTGTGCGTGATGTTTCCCGCGCTCAGGAAGGTCGTCGCGGAAAAGCAGCGTGCCATGCCGGTAAGGTCGTCGGCGCTGCGTGGCAGAACGGTGCCCCAGGGCAGCCGCTCGCCCGTCGCATCGGCGGGAACCAGCACGATATCCTGCCACGCCGGATCGAAATGGCGGTCGTACCAGGCCGCGTATTCCTCGACCATCGGGGCGGTCACCGGATGGCGGGTGACGTCCTCGATCTGGCCTTCGCCCAGCACCCAGACCTTCCTTCCGTCGCGCAGCGCTTCGCGATACGCCGCGCCGGTCCTCATGTCGTACTCCGTGCCGCCTGGATCGCCTGCCAGACGCGATCGCCTGTCGCCGGCATGTCGAGTTCCCGCACGCCCACCGGCTCCAGCGCGTGCATGACCGCGATCATCACCGCCGGCAGCGCACCGACCGTCCCCGCTTCGCCCGCGCCCTTGGCGCCCAGCGGATTGTACTGCGTCGGCACCGGATTGCTTCTAACGGCGACGTCGCACATCGTGTCGGCGCGCGGCATGCAGTAATCCATGAAGCTCGCGGTCAGCAGCTGGCCGGAACCGGGCTCGTACACCACCTGCTCCATCAGGATCTGCCCGACGCCCTGGGCGACGCCGCCGTGGATCTGGCCGGCGAGCGTCAGCGGATTGATCACCGTGCCGACATCGTCGACGACGAGATAGGCGAGCAGGCTGACGTGGCCGGTCTCGGGATCGATCTCGACTTCGCAGACATGGCAGCCGTTCGGGAACGTGTCCCGCGTCGGGGCGTATGTCGCGTGCTCGAACAACCCAGGCTCCATCCCCGGCGGCAAACGCGCGGGCTGAAACGCCGCGCGCGCCACGTCCTTCAGGGTGATGGCGCGGTCCGTGCCGGCGACGGCGAAGCTGGCATCGGCGAACGCGATATCGGCGGTGTCGGCTTCCAGCAGATGCGCCGCGAGACGCTTGCCCTTCTCGATCACCTTCTCGGCCGCGAGCGTCAGGGCGGCACCGCCCGTCACCATCGAGCGCGATCCGTTGGAGCCCATGCCGAAGGCGACGCGGTCGGTGTCGCCGTCGATGAAATGCACCTCGTTCGGATCGATCCCCAGACGCTCGTGCAGGATCTGCTTAAAGGCGGTCTCGTGGCCCTGTCCGTGCGTCTTGGTTCCCATCAGCATGATGGCGCTGCCGCTCGGGTTGAAGCGGATTTCGGCGTATTCGGGCGTCGGCCCGGCCGCCTGCTCGATGGCGTTCGCGACGCCGATGCCGCGCAACAGCCCGCGCGCACGCGATCCCTCGCGGCGCGAAGCGAATCCAGCGTAGTCGGCGGTCAGCAAGGCGAGGTCCATGTTCTTCTCGAACGCGCCGCAATCGTAGAACGGCCCGAGCGGGGACTTGAAGGGCATCGCGTCGGGCCTGATGATGTTGCGCCGCCGGAGTTCGATCGGATCGATCTCGAGTTCCCCGGCGGCGGCCTGCATCGCGCGCTCGATCAGGTACGCGGCCTCGGGACGGCCGGCGCCGCGGTATGGCGCGGTCGGGCTGGTGTTCGACAGCACGGCGTCGATGCGGACATAGGCTGCCTTGATGTCGTACACCCCGACCACGGTCCCGATCTGGCCGAACGGCGTCAGGAATTGCCGATCGGCGCCGATGTTGGCGAGCATGGAGAGACGCAGGCCGAGAACCCGCGCGTTCTCGTCGAAGGCAAGTTCGATCGTTCCGACGTTATCGCGCCCGTGTTCGTCGGCAAGGAGCACTTCCGAACGCTCGCACCGCCATTTCACCGGCCGCCCCAGCTTGCGCGCCGCCCACAGAACGAGCCGGTGCTCGACATACTGCCAGCCCTTCGCGCCGAAACCACCGCCGACGTCCTGGCAGACGACGCGGACCTTGCTCTCCGGCACCTTGAAGACCGCGGTGGCGAGCGTGTTCCGCACGCGGTGGGGATAATTCACGTCGGCATAGAGCGTGTACCGCTCCTCCGCCTGATCGTGGATCCCGAGCGCGCCGCGCGGTTCCATGTATTGCGCGTGAACCCGTGTGATCACGTAGCGGCGCGTGACGATGTGCGCGGCGCGCGCGAAAGCAGCCTCGGTCGCCTGACGGTCGCCGCGTTCGTACGTGTGGGAGATGTTGTCGGGATTGTCGTCCCAGAGGCGCGGCGCGTCGGACCGCGCCGCCTCGGCCACCGAGGTCACCGACGGCAGAGACTCGTACTCGATCGCCACCAGCTCGGCGGCGTCCTTGGCCTGCGCCAGCGTCTCGGCGATCACCATCGCGATGGGATCGCCGACATAGCGCACGCGATCGATCACCAGCGCCGGGCGTTGCGGGGCGAACATCGGTGAGCCGTCGGCCTTCTTGCGCGGCATGGCAGCCTTCGGCATCCCCAGCCCGTCATTGGCGTAGTCGACGCCGGTGTGAACGGCGAGGATTCCGGGGGCGGCGGACGCGGCGGCGACGTCGAGCGAGCGGATCCGCGCATGGGCGTGCGGGGAGCGGACGAACACCGCATAGGCCTGCCGGGGCAGCACCACATCGTCCTGATAGCGCCCCTTGCCGGCGAGCAGGCGGACATCCTCGAAGCGCCGCACCGGCTGGCCGATTCCGAACTTCATCACCATCCGCTCCGCCTTTGTCCGAATAGACGATGCGCGGTCAGGCGAACCGGCGGCACGCTAGGGGAGAACGGCCGTGAAATCGGCCTGTACCATCGCC
>JBDTFI010000067.1:0-12937 GCA_039938035.1 Acetobacteraceae bacterium
GTCGGCTGCGGAATGTCCTCGAGTCGGGCCATGCGAGTTCCTGGTGCGAGTGCCGGTGGAGGGCAGCCCATGGGCCGGACGCTGTCAATGGCTGCCCTCACCCGGCGCGCAAAGGGCGCGCCGACCCCCGGGTCGCGGCCCAGGGGTCGCTCTTTCCCGCATGCGCCACGGGATTCACTCATCGGCACGCCGCGCCCCCTCCCGCGAGGGGAGGGGGAGTCGCTCTCCTCGGCTGCGCTCATGTATCGCGCTACCGCACCCGGATCACCCGGGCGACCGGCTTGCCGCGCCTCGTGATCGTGATGTCCCCGCCCGCCTCGGCGGCGTCCAGCACTTCGCGCAGGCGGATACGGGCCTGGCGGCAATCGAGGGTGGCGGGGTTGAAGGCTCGGCCGGCGCCCTCGACGGCACCGCAGCGCGGCCACGCACCGTTGGCCTCGGCCTCGGCGGCGGCGAGCAGCATTCCGGCGAGGCGCCGCGCATCCGCCTGGCGCGTCTCGGGCTCGGCCGGGGGGAGCCAGCGGAACGGGTCCGACAGGGCGGCGCGGATGACCGGGAACATGGTCAGCGCGGCATCGGACTTCGCCGACAGCGCCGGAACGGCGGCGGCGATCGCGGCCTGCATCAACTCGATGATGACCCGCAGGCGAATGTCGAGGTCGCGGCGCGCCGCCTCGCCCACGGCGTGGCGGCAGAACAGGAAGGTGCGATGCGCGTGCGGGGACTCGGCGACGGCGTCGAGCCAGGCGCGGATCAGGCGCTCCAGCAGGTGTTCGGGCGCGAAGCGCGCGGCGTCGTCGTGGGCGGCGCTCACGGCGTTGCTGAGCGCGGCCAAGTGCTCCGTCAGGACATCGTTGAGCAGTTCCTCGATGGTCTGGTAGGAGCCGGCGGCGTTGCCGTTGCTGATCCCGGCGGAGCTGCGCACCCGCCACAACGTGACGTTGGGGCCGAGTTCGGCGAACAGGCGGGCGGCGGCGAAGCGCTGGCGCTCCCGCTGGATCATGCCCGTCGGGGGGCGTGAACGGCGATCGCTCGCCCGCTCTCTGAGCTCTTGGTCGATGGTGGTCGTCAGGTGGTGCATCCACGGGCTCCGGGTGGGAATTGTTCCCTATTTGTTCCCGCAAGCGGAGGTTTCAAGTCCGTGTACGCGCCGTCCGGCCGTCGGAGCCGCCGATGTACGCGAAGGCGGCAGGCGAGGAGGCGGCGATGTACGCGCTCCCGCCCGGTCCAACCCAGCCGATGTACGCGCCTGCCGGGGCAGGTGTACTCGCGGAACGGGGGTTCAGCGCCGAGGCCGGCGCCGCAGGGCGATCCCGACGAGGCCGATGCCGAACAAGGCGATCGAGGCTGGCTCCGGCACCGCGGTGATCGAGGCGGTCAGCCCGTCGACGAACCCGCCGATCACCAGGGCGTCGCTGTCGGTCAGCGCGATGAACATCGGCAGATTACCCAGGGTCCCCAGGTCGTCGGAGAAGACGGTCGGTGTGGGCGCGGCGGCGCTGAACGGGGGAGTCGCCGTCGTGTAACCCTCGAGATAACCATCGAACGCTTCGTTCAGCAGGCCGGCGCCGTACGCGCCAAACGTGGACGGGTCGGCCAGCAGCACGGCGAGCGTGCCAGGCGCGGACTGGACGGCGGGGAAGCCGCTGACCTGGAACGTCGCCTGTGTGAGGTAGCCGAACCCGGGGCCAAAGGGGAACCCGATCGTCGGGTCGAAAACCGCCGAGAACTGGAACGGGGTGGGGTTGAGGAAGGGGCCGCTGCTCAGGAAGCCGGAATTCGTGTCGAGTTCGCCCGCCATGTTCAATTGCTCGAGCGCCGCCTGCGCGCGGCCGAACCCGCCGAACGACACGAGCAAGGCCAGCAACCCCGATACCAGGAGCCGTTTCAGTCCGCGCATTGTTCCCCTCCAAACGTGGCCAGCCATTTACGTCGAGTTTGCGCGGCTCAGCAGGTGCCGGAGGGCGGGGCGCGGTCGCGCTTGGTGACGGCGCGGCGGGTCTTCGCCTCCAGCCGGCGGCGCCGCGAGGCCGCGGTCGGGCGCGTCTTCACGCGGGGTTGGGGCGGGATCGCGGCCTGGCGGATCAGCGCCAGCAGCCGCTCGCGGGCGTCGTCGCGGTTGCGCTGCTGGGTGCGGTGGCGCTGGGCGGTGATGACCAGCACGCCGTCCTGCGTCATCCGCCGCCCGGCGAGGCGGATCAGGCGCGTGCGCACGCCGTCGGGCAGGCTGGGCGAGCGGCGGGCGTCGAAGCGGAGCTGCACCGCGGTCTCGACCTTCTGGATGTTCTGCCCGCCGGCGCCGGAGGCGCGCAGGAAGCTCTCCTGCAGCTCGGAATCGTCCAACGCGATCGTGTCGGTGACCGGGATCATCCGGCGGCGTTTAACCTATCCCCGCGGGCCGACGTACCGTAATACCTGTCCCATGACGGTTCCAGGCTCCATCGACTGCGACGTTCACCCGACCGTCCCGAGCCTGGGCGCGTTGTTCCCGTATCTGGACGAGGTCTGGCGCGACAATGCGGTGCGGCGCGGGTTCGAGCCGTTGGTGCCGATCTCGTACCCGACCCGCAACCCGCTGTCGGTGCGCGCCGACTGGCGCGATGCCGATGGGTTGGGGGCGAGCAATCCGGTCCGCCTCGGGCGGGAGGCGCTGGATCCGTTCGGCACGCGGCTCGCGATCCTGAACTGCCTCTATGGGGCGCCGGTGCTGTTCAGCGACGACCTCGCCAGCGCCTTCTGTCGCGCGGTCAACGACTGGGTGGCGGCCGAGTGGCTGGACGCCGACCCTCGGCTGCGGGCCTCGATCGTGGTGCCGCAACTGAACGCCGAGCGGGCGGTCGACGAGATCGAGCGGCGGGCAGGCGACCCGCGCTTCGTGGGCGTGCTGCTGCTGGTTTCAGGGGAACTGCCGCTGGGCCGGCGGCAGAATTGGCCGATCTTCGCCGCCGCCGAGCGCCACGGGCTGCCGGTCGGCATCCACGCCGGCAGCACGTATCGCCACCCGGTCACCCCGATCGGCTGGCCATCCACGTACGTTGAAGACTATGTCAGCCAGGCGTCGGCCTTCGCCTCGGCCTTGACCAGCCTGGTCGCCGAGGGGGTGTTCGCGAAGTTCCCCGAGCTGACCGTGGTGCTGATGGAATCGGGCGTGTCCTGGCTGCCGGCGCATCTGTGGCGGCTGACCAAGTTCTGGAAGGGACTGCGCAGCGAGGTGCCCTGGGTCAGCGACCCGCCGACAACGATCGTGCGCGAGCGGGTGCGCCTGACCGTGCAGCCGATGGACGTGCCGGACGACCCGGCGTTGCTGGCGCGGCTGGTCGAGCATATCGGCTCGGACGAGATGCTGCTATTCTCGACCGACTACCCGCACTGGCAGTTCGACGGCGCCGACGCGCTGCCGCCCGGCCTCGATGCCGCGCTGACCCGCAAGATGATGATCGACAATCCGCTTCGCACCTACAAAAGGCTTATGGAGACCGTGGCATGAACGTCCACGTCACCGCCCGCCCCACCCTGGAGGTGCAGCCCGCCTCCCGCCTCGCCATCGCCGATTGCGACATCCATCCGCGCCTGGCCTCGACGAAGCAGCTGCATCCCTGGCTGTCGCGGCGCTGGCAGGAGCACCTCGATGCGTTCGGCGCGCTGAACCGCCAGCCATGGGAGAAGGGGCCGGCCTACCCGAAGGGGCAGCCGGCGGCGTGCCGGCGTGACGCCTGGCTGCCCGATGGCCGGCCGCCCGGCAGCGATCTCGGGTTCATGGCGGCGCAGCACCTCGATCGCAACAACGTGGCGCTCGGCATCCTCAACCCGCTGCAGACCGGCCAGGGGGTGCAGAACCTCGATCTGTCGGTCGCGCTGTGTCACGCCACCAACGACTGGCAAGTGGAGGAGTGGACATCGCGCGACGCAAGGCTGCGCGCTTCGGTGGTGGTGCCTTATGAGGACGGGCCGGCCGCCGCGCGGGAGATCGAATTGCGCGCCGGAGACAAAAATTTCGCCCAGGTGCTGCTGCTCAGCCGAACCTCCGAGCCGCTCGGGCATCGGCGCTACTGGCCGATCTACGAGGCCGCCGCCGCCGCCGGGCTGCCGGTCGCGGTGCATGCGTTCGGCTATGGCGGCTGGCCGATCACGGCGGGCGGTTGGGGGTCTTATTATATTGAAGAAATGGTTGGCCACGCCCAGGCCTCCGAAGCGGTGGTGACTAGCTTCGTCATGGAGGGCGTGTTCGCCCGGCTCCCGGCGCTGAAGCTCGTCATGGTCGAAGGCGGCTCCGCCTGGGCGGCGGCGCTCGGCTGGCGCATGGACAAGCACTGGAAGAATCTGCGTCGGGAGGTGCCGGACCTGACGATGCCACCGTCCGAGTATATGCGCCGCAACGTCTGGTACACCACGCAACCGATCGAGGAGCCGGAGCCTCGCCGGCATCTGGCGGAGGTGCTGGAATGGATCGGCTGGGACCGCATCCTGTTCGCCACCGATTACCCGCACTGGGACTTCGACGACCCCGCCCAGGCGCTGCCGGTGCGGATGACTGAGGCGCAGCGGCGCGGGGTGTTCCTGGAGAACGCCAGGGCGGTCTACGGCGTCAGCTGAACCGCGCACGCCTGCGTGGGCAGCGGCTGAAAAAAGTTGACTATCGGCTCATTTCTAAGCCACATGGCCGCCACTCGGTGCTGCCGGTAAGGAAACGACCATGGCGACAGTGACCTTCCTGTTCTCCCAGTCCGTGTCGTTGGGCGGGACCAAGTTTTTCGACTGGAGCAATCCCGCGAACTGATCGGACGGCGCGATACCGGGTGGCGCGTCGGATGTCGTCATTGCCCCACCCGCCCATGGCGGCATTCCTCTCGACGATATCGCCTCTCTGACGATCCGCTCCCTGAGTTTCTCCGCCGGAGCAGCGGCGCTGGAGATCGGTACCGGCGACACGCTAACGATCAGCAATGCGGCCAATGGTTCGATCAGGCTCGGGGCGAACGCCGAGCTTCTCGAACCTCGCTCGGGCCTCTCCTATGTGAGCCTGTTGGGCAACAACTCCCTGCTCGAACAGGGGGGCTTGCCACGAGGGTATGTCTTTTTCAGCGCGAACCCGGCTGATACGGGCAGTCTCTATATCCACACACCGCAGCCGCCGGTGGGAGGCGTGCCGGGCCAGGATCCACAAGTCATCGCCAACTTCGCCACCGGAGACAACATCTACATCGAGGAACTGGAGGGCGGCCCGCTGACCGCGACCTACACTCCCGGAAACGACGTCACCGGAACGCTGCTGATCAGCGACGCCGGGGCGCCGATTTACAAGTTCAATTACTTTCGCGGCGACGCCGCGCTGAACTACCAAGCGGCGGAGACACTGATAACCGACCCCCTGACCGGGGCCACCGTTTCGGCTATCGACCTCTTCGTCTGCTTCGCCCGCGGCACCCGTATCGCGACGCCTGACGGTGAGCGCCGCGTGGAGAGCCTGCGCGTCGGCGATCAAGTGCTCGCCGTGGAAGACGGCCACACAAGCGGCAAGCGGGTACGCTGGATGGGGCAGCGTCGGGTCAACCTCGCAGCGCATCCCCGGCCGGAGCTTGCCGCGCCGATTCGGTTCCGTGCTGGCGCCCTCGGCGACGGGCTCCCGGCGCGCGATCTGATCGTCTCGCCCGATCACGCGCTGTTGATCAACGAGCGCCTCGTTCGCGCGAAGCTCCTGATCAACGGCATGACGATCGTCCAGGAGCGCGATCTGTCCGCCGTGACGTACTACCACGTCGAACTCGAGAATCACGGGATCCTCCTGGCCGAGCGCGTGCCGGCCGAAAGCTATCTGGATACGGGCAACCGCGGCTTCTTCGCCAACTCCGACCTCCCGCTGGTGCTGCACCCCGATTTGATGGCGGCGCGAGAGGCGGCGACCTCGTGTGCTCCGCTCGTGCGCTCCGCCGCCGAGGCGGAGCCGATCTGGAACGCATTGGCCGATCGCGCCCGCCAGAGCGGTTTCGCGGCCCCACGCCTTAACGTCGCCGCCGATCCCGATCTCCGCCTGGTCGTGAATGGGACCACGGTGCGCCCGCACGCCCAAGCCGACGGACGCTACCAGTTCGTCGTGCCGCTGGGCGCGCGTTCGCTGCGACTGCTTTCGCGCCATTTCCTCCCGGCGGATATACGCCCGACCACGGATGATTGGCGCCGGCTCGGTGTCGCCGTTGCGAGCATGGTGCTGCGCACCGGCTCGGAGATGCGGGAGATCGTGATTGACGATCGGGCGCTGGCGCGTGGTTGGCACGCGGTGGAGCGGGGCGACGGCGCCCTCTGGCGCTGGACCGACGGCGACGCGGCGCTACCGACCGACTGCCTGGACGGTGGAACGCTCGAAGTGCGGGTCCGCGCGACGGGTCTCTACCCGATCGGGGCGGCGATTCCGGCACGTCGGGCGGCCTGAGGCCCCTCGCGCGCCGAGACAGCCGGGTATAGCCTGACGGTCCTCGACGGAGGATCGTCATGGAATTCGGCTACTTCACGATGCCGTCCCACCCGCCCGAGCGCGGGCCGAAGGATGCGAACGACTGGGACCTCCAGACGCTGCGCTGGCTCGACGAGATGGGCTATACCGAGGCCTGGATCGGCGAGCACCACACCGCCCCGTGGGAGCCTAATCCGACGCCGGATCTGCTGGTCGCCCAGGCGCTGTTGCAGACCAGCCGTATCCGCATCGGTCCGGGTGGCTTTCTACTGCCGTTCCATCATCCGGCCGAACTCGCGAACCGCGTCGCCATGCTCGATCACCTGTCCGGCGGGCGGTTGAATTTCGGCGTCGCGGCGTCGGGATTGCCGAGCGACTGGGCGATGTTTCACGTCGATGGCATGACCGGCGTCAACCGCGAGATGACGCGCGAGGCACTGGCGATCATCCTGCGGATGTGGGGCAGCGAGGAGACGTTCGATTACGAGGGCAAATTCTGGAGCGTGTCGAAGCCGCCGCCGATGTTCGGCGTCCTGCGCCCGCATATCCGCCCGCTCCAGCAGCCGCACCCGCCGATCGGCGTCGCCGGGCTGTCGAAGAACTCCGACACGCTGAAGATCGCCGGGGAGTACGGTTTCCTGCCGCTCAGCCTCAACCTCAATCCCGGCTATGTCGGCAGCCACTGGGATGCGGTCGAGGAGGGTGCGCGGCGTAGCGGACGCACGCCCAGGCGTGCCGATTGGCGGCTGGTGCGCGAGGTGTTCGTCGCCGAAACCGACGAAGAGGCGTGGCGCCTGTCCGTGGGTGGCATGATGGGTCGCATGATGAACGAGTATTTCCTGCCCTTGCTGGCCAATTTCGGCTTCCTCGACTACCTCAAGCATGATCCCACCGTGCCGGACAGTGACGTAACGGCGGCGTATTGCGCGCGCCACAACTGGCTGATCGGCTCTCCGAAGACGGTCGCCGAGAAGCTGGAGCGCGTGTACGAGGAGGTCGGCGGATTCGGCCAGGTGCTGGTGTTTGGCTTCGACTACGCCGACAGCCCGGAGGCGTGGCGCACATCGTTGGGCATGATTGCGGCCGAGGTGTTGCCGCGGATCAAGCACTTGGCTCCGGCATGATATCGCGCATTGGGGGGCGTCTGGCGGAGCTTGGCCTGGCGCTCCCGCCACCGCTGCAGCCCCCGCCCGGGCTGGTGCTGCCGTTCGATATTCCGGTGGAAATCGAGGCTGAGGTGGCGATCGGCTGACGCGGCGACCCTTGTCTCACCGCGCGTTGCACAAGAAGATACCGCTCGCCAGCCACTCCCGCCAGGCCGCACTTCGGCCGCCAAGGACTCCTAACGCCATGACCCGCGTTCTCCATCGCTCCGGCGCCATCCCTCCCATCGCCGTCCGCGGCGAAGGCATCTACCTCCACACCGCCGATGGCCAGACCGTGATCGACGCATCAGGAGGTGCCGCCGTCGCCTGCCTGGGTCACGGCAACCGCCGCGTCGCTGAAGCCATCGGCCGCCAAGCCGCCGCGATGGCCTATTCCCACACTGGCACCTTCTCCAACCAGCCTGCCGAGGACCTCGCCGACATCATCCTGCGCGACGAGCCCGGCGGCCTGAGCCGAGCATGGTTCTGCTCCTCCGGCTCCGAAGGCAACGAAGCCGCGATCAAACTCGCCCGCCAATACTTCCTTGAAATCGGCCAGCCCCAGCGCACGCGCACCATCGCTCGGCGGCAGTCCTACCACGGCACCACCCTCGGCGCCCTGGCCGCCGGCGGCAACATGATGCGACGAGCCAAGTTCGAGCCGATCCTCTCGCAGACGCACAGCCTGGTCTCCCCTTGCTTCGCCTACCGCTTCCAGAACCAAGGCGAGACCGACGCGCAATACCTTGACCGCCTGACCGACGAGCTGGACGCCGAGTTCCAGCGCCTCGGCCCCGACACCGTCATGGCCTTCCTCGCCGAACCGGTCGTCGGCGCGACGACCGGCTGCGTTACCGCCCTGCCCGGCTACTTCCAGCGCGTCCGCGCCGTCTGCGACCGTTACGGTGCGCTGCTGATTCTGGACGAGGTGATGTGCGGCATGGGCCGCACCGGCACCATGCACGCGTGGGAGCAAGAGGGCGTGACCCCCGACATCCAGGTCATCGCCAAGGGACTCGGCGGCGGCTATCAGCCGATCGGCGGCATCCTGATCGCCAACCGCATCGTCCAGGCGCTGGCCGATGGATCGGGCGGCTTCCTGCACGGCCAGACCTACCAGGCCCATCCGGTCGCTTGCGCCGCCGCCCTCGAAGTTCAACGCATCATCCGCGAGGACGACCTGATCGCCAACGTCCGCGCCATGGGCGAACGCCTAGAACACGCGCTGACCGAACGGCTCGGCAACCATGCGCGTGTCGGCGACATTCGGGGGCGCGGCCTGTTCTGGTCGGTGGAGTTCGTCGCCGACCGGGCGAGCCGGCGCGTCTTCGACCCGGCGCTGCGGCTGAACGAACGGGTCAAGCAGGCGGCGCTGAACGAGGGCATCGCGATCTATCCGATGGGCGGCACGATCGACGGGCGGCAGGGCGATCATGTGATCGTCGCCCCGCCCTACATCACCACGGCGGCCGAGATCGACGAGATCGTGGATCGCCTGGGGCGGGCGATCGAGGTCGCGCTCGCCGACGTTCGGACGGCATGACCACGCCGCGCACGCTGATCGCCTACACGGATTACAAGAGCCCGTACGCCTATCTCGCGAAAGACCTGACCTACGAACTGGAGCGTGACACCGGCGTGCGTGTCGATTGGCGCCCCTATGTGCTCGACATCCCGGCCTATCTCGGCTCGGCGCGTCTGGATGAGAGCGGGCGCGTATTGGAGGAGAACCGCAATCCGCATCAGTGGCGGCGGGTGCGCTACAGCTACATGGACTGCCGTCGCATCGCCCGCCGCCGCGGGCTGACGATCCGTGGGCCTCGGAAGATCTGGGATTCCAGCCTCGCCGCGGCCGGGATGCTGTTCGCGCGGACCCACGGCGACGCGGTGTTCCGCCACTACCACGACGCGGTGTTCGAGCGATTCTGGCAGCGCGCGCTCGACATCGAGGACACTGACGTGATCGCCGCCGTGCTGGCGGAGGCGGGCGCGCCAGCGGGATTCGCGGCATCGGCGTCCGACGGATGCGCCCGCGTCGCCGCGATCAGTCGCGAGGCCGAGGCCACAGGCGTGTTCGGCGTACCGAGCTTCGTGCTGGACGGAGAACTGTTCTGGGGCCGGGAAAATCTGCCGGATATTCGAGAAATACTGGTCGGTCGCTCCGTTGCGCCGCCAGGTTGACGCCGTCCGCCCGACGCGCACATAGCCGACCATGCGCGACCTTTCCGATCTGTCCGAACGCGAAGTCCTCGCCCTCGCCATCTCCAACGAGGAGGAGGACGGGCGCATCTATGCCGATATCGCCGAGGGGCTGCGCGACGACTACGCGGCGACCGCCGGGCTGTTCACCGACATGGCCGCCGAGGAGGGCGATCACCGGCGCCGGCTGATCGAGCTGTATCAGGAGAAATTCGGCGAGCACATCCCGCTGATCCGCCGCCATGACGTGCGCGGCTTCATGCGGCGCAATCCGGTCTGGCAGTTTCGCCCGCTCGATCTCGACGCGGTGCGCGACCTCGCCGAGAGCATGGAACTGGAGACCCAGCATTTCTACCGCCGCGCCGCGAGCCGTACGACCGATGCCTCGGTCCGCAAGCTGCTGGGCGATCTGGCGGATGCGGAGGTGGCGCATGAGCATCTGGCCAGCCGCCTGAAGGCCACAAGCCTGACCGAGCCGGTGCGCCAGGTCGAGGACAAGGCGGCGCGGCGACAGTTCGTGCTGCGTGTCGTGCAACCGGGGCTGGCCGGGCTGATGGATGGGTCGGTGTCCACGCTGGCGCCGGTGTTCGCCTCGGCCTTCGCGACCGGACGCTCCCGCGATGCGTTCCTGGTCGGGTTGGCCGCCTCGATCGGGGCTGGCATCTCGATGGCGTTCGCCGAGGGGTTGTCGGACAACGGCAGCCTGACCGGACGCGGCCAGCCGCTGATCCGCGGCGCGATCACCGGGCTGATGACGACGATCGGCGGCATCGGCCACACGATCCCGTTCCTGATCCCGACCTTTTCGACGGCGATGGCTGTCGCCGTGGTGGTGGTCGTGCTGGAACTGGCGGCGATCAGCTGGATCCGATGGAAATTCATGGACACCCCGCCCGTCTCGGCGACATTGCAAGTGGCGCTGGGCGGGGCGCTGGTGTTCGCGTGCGGCGTGCTGATCGGCAGCAGTTGAGGAGAGCTTCGCCATGACGGCCGACGCGCCGCACCCGCGGTACGACACGACGACCATCGTTCTGCACTGGCTCATCGCGGTGCTCGTTGCCGTGCAATGGTCGATCGGCCAGACGATCGACGACATGCCGAAAGGCGCCGTGAAGCTCGACTACATCGGCCTTCACCTGACGATCGGCGTGCTCATCGGCGCCGCCCTGCTGTTTCGCCTCGGCTGGCGCGCCGGACCCGGACGGCGGCTACCACCCGCGGATCGCGGCGTCGTGCACGTATTCGCCAAAGCGACCCATTGGGGCCTCTACGTCCTGCTGGCCGCAACCGTGGCGCTGGGGATCACCTTCGCCCTGGCGTGGGGCGTGCCGATCTACACCATCGGCGGGATACACGGCTTCGCCGCCGGCAACCGCCCCTTGGCCCGGGCACTCCTGGGATGGCACGGGACCCTCGCCGACACGGTGCTGATCCTGGCGGGCCTGCACGCCTGCGCGGCGTTGTTCCACCACTACGTGTTGCGCGACCGCCTGCTGCGGCGGATGGGGCCAGCCCTCGCCAGACCCGATCGCTGACGGCTGGCTAGTTGGCGCCACCTGCGGTAGTGCTCCGCGCATGGGCCGGACCGCCTCTCTCACCCGCACGACCACCGAAACCGAAATCACCCTCTCGCTCGACCTCGACGGGTCCGGCGCGGCGGAGGTGGACAGCGGGATCGGTTTCCTTGACCACATGCTGACCGCGTTCGCGCGGCACGGGCTGTTCGACCTGACCGTGCGGGCGGCGGGCGATCTGCATATCGACTGCCACCACACGGCCGAGGATGTCGGGATCGTGCTCGGCCGCGCCTTCGCGCAGGCGATCGGCGATAAGCGCGGCATAAGGCGGTTCGGTCATGCGCTGGTGCCGATGGACGAGGCGCTGGCCGAGGCGGCGGTCGATATCTCCGGCCGCCCCTTCCTGGCCTGGGACGTGGCGTTCGAGCGCGAACGGCTGGGTGAAATGGATACCGACCTGTTCGAGGAGTTCTTTCGCGCCTTCGCGATGAACGCGCTGGTGACCTTGCATGTCACACGCCGCGCGGGGCGCAACGCGCATCACGTCGCGGAATCGGGCTTCAAGGCGGTCGCGCGGGCGCTGCGGATGGCGGCCGAGACGGACCCACGCGCGGCTGATGCCATTCCTTCGACGAAGGGATCGCTATGAGACGCTCGGGCGTTCCTCTCCCCCCGGCCCCCTCCCGCAAGGGGAGGGGGAGTCGAGCTGCGACCCGCTTCGCGCTTTCTTCCCCCCTCCCCTTGCGGGAGGGGTTGGGGGAGGGGTCGGCATGAGAATCTGGACCGCGCATGTGCGGCCGAACGCGGCGCCGGTGCTGATCCGGGAGGGGTGGAGCTGGGGCGCGTTCCTGTTCGGTCCGCTGTGGCTGCTCGCGCGCGGCGCGCTCATCCCGGCGGCGCTGGCGCTCGCCGTTGCAGTACTGGCCGGCGTCCTGACGGGAGGCACGGCGCGGGTCGTGCTCGAATTCGGCATCGCGTTCCTCCTGGGATTCTCCGGACGCGACCTAGTGCGCTGGCACCTGGGGCTGCGCGGCTATCGGATCGCGCACGTGCTGGCGGCGCACGACCCGGACGTGGCGTTATCGCGGCTGCTCGCGGCGCGCCCGGAGCTTGCGGGTACTTTCATGCCGCCGGGACGCGCCTGATGCGGGTCGCCGTCGTCGACTACGGCAGCGGCAACCTGGCCTCGGCCTCGCGCGCGCTGGCGGTCGCGGCGGAGCGGAATGGGATCGACGCCGAGGTGATGGTGACGGCGGACCCGGACCGGGTCGCGCGTGCCGACCGGATCGTGCTGCCCGGCCAGGGCGCCTTCGCTGACTGCGCCGCCGGCCTGCGCGTCATCCCCGGCATGTGGGAGGCGATCGCCAGCGCAACCGACGCCGGCGCCCCCTTCCTGGGCATCTGCGTCGGGATGCAGCTGATGGCCGAGCGCGGGCTGGAGCACGAAGTGACGCCGGGCTACGGCTGGATCAGGGGCGAGATCGCGGCGATGGACCCGCCGGGGCTGCGTCTGCCGCAAATGGGCTGGAACGCGCTCGACTTCGCTCCGTCCGCGCATCCGCTGCTCGACGGACTGGCACCAGGCGATCACGTGTATTTCGTCCACGGCTATGCGCTGGAGCGCGCCG
>JBDTFI010000068.1:0-10399 GCA_039938035.1 Acetobacteraceae bacterium
GGCTCGAAACCTTCCAGATGGTGGACCGGGTGCTGGAGCTGGACCCGGCGGCAGGGCGAGTGCGCGCCTCGTGCCTCGTGCCGCACGAAAGCCCGGTGTTCGAGGGCCATTTCCCCGGCCACCCGATCCTCCCCGGCGTCCTGATGATCGAGACGATCGCGCAGACCGGCGGCTGGCTGATCCTGGCACTCTGGCGGTTCGAACGGATGGCCTTCCTTGCCAAGGTGACCGAAGCCAAGCTGCGCGGCTTCGTGGAACCAGGGCGACAACTGACCGCCGAGGCGCGGCTGGTGCATGACGGCTCCGGCTACGCGGTGGCCGCCGGGCACCTGGAGATGGACGGACGGAAGGTGGCAGAGGCCGAGATCACCTACCGGACCGCCCCCTTTCCCACCGCCGCGCTGCGCTCCGCCATGATCGAGGCCGCCCGCCGGGTCGGTGTCGCGGAGGAGTGGTTGCATGGCGCATGAGCGCGACGCGATCATCACCGGGATCGGCCTGGTCTCCTGCCTCGGCGAGGGGCTGGGCGCGCACTGGACGGCGCTGACCGCTCCCGATGGGTTCCGCCCGGTGCTGGACACCGAGCGGTTCGCGCCGTTCCCGGTCCATCCGATAGTCCCGCTCGACCTCGACAAGCAGATCCCCAAGCGGGGCGATCAGCGCCAGATGGAGGCATGGCAGCGCATCGGCGTCCACGCGGCGGGTCTCGCGCTGGATCAGGCCGGCCTCAAGGGCGATACGGAGCTGCTGGCGCGGACCCACATGATCGTCTGCGCCGGCGGCGGGGAGCGTGATCCGGCGGTCGACGCCACCGTGCTCGCCAGCCCCGAGGCGGCGTTGAACACGCAGCTCATGGAGGGATTGCGGCCGACGTTGTTCCTCGCCCAGCTGTCCAATCTGCTCGCCGGCAATATCTCGATCGTCCACGGGGTCGTCGGGTCTTCGCGCACCTTCATGGGCGAGGAATCCGCGGGCGCCGACGCGATGCGGGTCGCCTGCGCGCGCCTCGCCGCCGGCCAAGGCGAGGTGTTCCTCGTCGGCGGGTCACAGAACGCCGAACGGCCGGAGATGCTGCTGAACTACGCGCTCGGCGACACGCTTCTGCGGGGCGCGTACGCTCCGGTTTGGGCGCGTCAGGGCCAGGGTGGTGGGATCGTGCTCGGCTCGCTCGGCTGCTTCCTGGTGATCGAAAGCCGGGCCCACGCCGAGGCGCGTGGCGCACATCCGATCGCCACGATTTCCCCGATCGGCGCCGACCGCTGCCGGCGCGCGCGCGGTGAGGCGACCGCCAATGCCACCCGCCAGTTCGAGTCCCTTCGCGCGCTGGTCGATCCGCCGCACGCCGCCGTGCTGTCGGCCGCCTCTGGCGCCGGCGCGGCGAGCACGGAGGAGCGGGCGTTCCTCGACGGGATCGGCCTGCCGGTCCGCGCCACCGCGACCGCCCTGGGCCACGCGCTGGAGCCGGCCTTCCCCGCCGCCATCGCGTTGGCGGCACTGGCGGTGAGCTGGGGCGCCTTGTTCCCCCCACTGGAGCCGGCCGAGGCGCCGATGGATGCGCCGCTGCGCCAGGCAATCGTCACCGGCTGGGGCCACTGGCGCGGCGAGGCGATGGCACTGGTGACGGCGGAGGAATCACGATGACGTTTCGCGCGTCCCACCCCTTCGCCGTCATGCCCGCGAATGCGGGTATCCACGTCTTTGGCGGCGGCCAAGCAAGACGTGGATGGCCGGAACAAGTCCGGCCATGACGGCGCATCTCGACACCCTCGGCCGCCCAGTGGTGGTGGTCACCGGGATCGGCGTGCTCACCTCCCTCGGCGAGGGCGTGCAGGACAACTGGACGCGATTGACCGGCGGGCAATCCGGCATCCGGCGCATCGGCCGCTTCCCGCTCGACGGGCTGCGCACCACGATCGCCGGCACTGTCGATTTCGTCCCGATGGCCGACCCGTGTTCGGCCGCGCTGGCCGAGGAGATGGCTCGCCGGGCTGCCGCCGAGGCGATCGCCGGCGCCGGGATCGGCCGGATTGGCGACTTTCCCGGCCCCCTGTTCCTCGCCCTCGCCCCGGTCGAGATCGAGTGGGCCAATCGCCGCGCCCTGGCCGAGGCCGCGCCCGGCGCCGCGGGCTACGAGGCGATGCTGGCAGCGGCGGCGCAGCCGGCATTCGCGCCCTGGCATCAGCGTTTCCTGTTCGGCTCGGTCGCCGAGGCGTTGGCCGATCATTTCGGCACTAAGGGGTCGCCGATCGCCACCTCGACCGCCTGCGCCTCCGGTGCGACGGCGATCCAACTGGGCGTCGAGGCGATCCGCCGGGGCGAGGCCGAGGCGGCGCTATGTCTCGGCACCGATGCCTCGGTCAACCAGGAGACGCTGATCCGGTTCTCGCTGCTTTCGGCACTCTCGACGCGCAACGACGACCCGCAAGGCGCGGCACGCCCGTTCAGCAAGGACCGTGACGGCTTCATCATGGCCGAGGGCGCCGGCGCGCTGGTGCTCGAAAGCCTCGCCCACGCGCGCGCCCGCGGCGCCCGCATCCTGGGGGTGGTCGAGGGCTGCGGGGAGATGGCGGACAGCTTCCACCGCACCCGCTCCTCGCCGGACGGCAAGCCGATCATCGCCTGTCTGCGGAACGCGCTGGCCGATGCCGACCTGACGCCGGACGACATCGGCTACATCAACGCGCACGGCACGTCGACGCCGGAGAACGACAAGATGGAGTGGCTGGGCGTCTCCGCCGTCTTCGGGGAACGCGCGGCCCGGCTGCCGATCTCGTCGAACAAGTCGATGATCGGCCACACGCTGAGCGCCGCCGGGGCGATCGAGGCGGTGTTCACCGTCCTGACCCTGCAACGCGGCCGGCTGCCGCCGACCATCAACTACGATACGCCCGACCCGGCGCTGCCGCTCGATTGCGTGCCGAACGTCGCGCGCGACGCGGCCGTGGCGCACGCCGTTTCCAGCTCCTTCGGCTTCGGCGGCCAGAACGTCGCGCTGGTGATCGGCGCCCCGCCGACATGAGCATCCGCGCACTGCAATTGCTGGCCGAGCGCGAGGTGGCGCTGCGGACCATCGAGGCACCCCGAGCGCCCGGTGCGGGTGAGTTGCTGCTGCGGGTGAGCCACGTCGCGCTCAACCACATCGACCTGTGGGGATTCCGCGGCATGGCGTTCGCCAAGCGCCATCTCCCGCTGACCGTAGCGGCCGAGGCGGCGTGCGAGGTACTCGCGGTGGGCGAGGGCGTCGCGGGCTTCGCGCCCGGCGACCGCGTCGTTCCTTATGCGGCGATCACCTGCGGGGTTTGCCGGTTCTGCCGCCAGGGCATCGAGAATCTGTGCCAGAATCCAAGCGGCGTGCGCGGCTTTCATCTCGACGGCTTCGCCCAGGAGATCACGACCCATCCCGCGCGCCTGACGATCCATGTTCCCCCCGGCGTCGATATGCGCGACGCCGCCTGCGTCCCCGTCGCTTATTCGACGGTCGAGCACATGCTGTTCGACAACGCGAAGCTCGAACCCGGCGAGTGGGTCCTGATCCATGCCGGCGGCTCGGGCATCGGCAGCATCGCCATCCGCATCGCCAAATCGATCGGCTGCGCCGTCATCACCACGGTCGGCAGCGAGGCCAAGGCCGCGAAGGCGCGCGCGCTGGGCGCCGATCACGTCATCAACTACCGCGAGGACCGGTTCGAGGGCGTGGTGCGCAAGATCACCGCCAAGCGCGGCGTCGATGTCGTGTTCGAGCATACCGGGGCCGACACCTGGAGCGGCTCGCTGCTGTCGCTGCGCCGTGGCGGGCGGCTGGTGACGTGCGGGGCGACATCGGGACCGTCGGGCAGCCTCAACCTGATGCAGCTCTTTCAGCAGCAATATCGCATCATCGGCTCGTTCGGCGCGCCGATCGCGGCGCTGTCGCGCGCGCTCGACCGCATCGCCGCGGGGGTGCGGCCCGTGATCGACTCCGAATACGCGCTGGGCGACATCCAGGCCGGGCTGGACCGGCTGGAGAAACGCGATGTGTTCGGGAAGATCGTGGTCATGCTGTGAGGCGATGCGGTTGACACGGCTCTTTTTGTCATTCCCGCGAAAGCGGGAATCCAGGCGTGGCGCACCGTGTCACGGACGCCTGGACCCCCGCTTTCGCGGGGGTGACGGGACGGCGTTTCCGCGGCTTTGTTGACTGACCGCCTGCTGGGCGACCTCGCCTCCGGCCTGCTGCGCACGCTCGCGCGCACCGATCCGGATCGCGCCTCCGCGCTGTGCGGGGCGGCGGCGCGGCGGATCGGGCCGCACACTTCGGCGCATCGCATCGGCCAGGCGAATTTGCGCGCCGCCTTCCCCGACAAGGACGCCGCCTGGATCGAGGCGACGTTGCGCGGCGCTTGGGACAATCTGGGCCGCGTGGTCGGGGAATACGTCCATCTTGGCCGGCTGTGGGATTTCGACCCCGAGCATCCCGGCGCCGGACGGATCGAGACCAATTCCGCGCCGTTGTTCTACGACTTATTGAACGACGGCAAGCCGGCGCTGTGCTTCGCCACCCATCTCGGCAACTGGGAACTGCCGGCGGTCGCCGCCGCCGCGCATGGACTGCCCTCCGCGGTGGTCTACCGGATGCCCAACAACCGCGCCGTCGCCGCCGAGATCACCCGCATTCGCGCGCCCCTCATGGGCAGGCTGATCCGCACGCGGATGGAGGCGCCGATCGAGATGGCGGGCGCGCTGCGCCGGGGCGAGCATCTGGGGATGCTGGTCGATCAGCATTTCTCGCGCGGTGTGGACGTGACGTTCTTCGGACGGACGTGCAAGGCGAACCCTTCGATTGCCCGCCTCGCGCGGCGCTTCGATTGCCCGGTGGTCGGCGTGCGGGTCATCCGCCTGCCGGCCGGGTGCTTCCGGGTGGACGCGGTGGGACCGATCGACCTTCCACGCGAGCCGGACGGGGCGATCGACGTCCCAGCGAGCATGCAGATGATCACCGGCATCGTCGAGGGCTGGATACGCGAGCATCCGGACCAGTGGCTATGGTTTCACCGCCGCTGGCGCTGAAACGGCGTCTACCGTCCGCGATGGATCGGGTCGATCCACGCGACGTCTTCTGGCTTTTCCGCCGGCTCGATCGCGAGGTTCACCACCACCGCCTCGTTGTCGCTGCGAACCAGCACGCACTCGAGCGCTTCGTCCGTCGATGCGTTGATCTCCTGATGCGGCACGTACGGCGGCACGAAGATGAAGTCGCCGGGCCCCGCCTCGGCAACGTATTCCAGCCGCTCGCCCCACCGCATACGGGCGCGGCCCTTGAGAACGTAGATCACGCTCTCCAGCGGACCATGATGATGCGCGCCGGTCTTGGCGTTGGCGTGGATGGTTACCGTGCCGGCCCAGATCTTGCGCGCGCCGACGCGGGCGAAGTTGATCGCCGCGGCCCGGTTCATGCCCCGCGTCTGAGGAGTGTTGGTGTCGAGCTGGTCGCCGGGGATCACCTGGACGCCGTGCAGCTTCCAGTCGACGTGTTCGTGCGGATGTTGGTCGTTCACGGATCGGGCCTCATCGGTTTAATGAGGAAGTGGTCTTCATGCTGCGGTGCGGCAAGCCCCTGGATGCGGCGGCAGATAAGAACGAAGCCCCGCCATCACGCGCACCTGTGCGATCAGCCTTCGGACCAGGCGCTGATGCGGTCCGCCACTTCCTCGACAAGCTCGGGCTGGCCGGCGAGGAAATGGGTGCCGCCGCCGATGCGATGGCGCTGCGCGCGACCGCCCGCCGCGCGCTCCCATTCGTCCTGATCGCCTGGGAAAATCGAGGTGTCGGCGGTGTGTTCGAGTTGCAGGACTGGGACGGTGGTCCGCCGGAGGTTGGCCGGGCCGTCGGCGCGCGAGCTTTGCGACCACTGGCTGAGATAGGAGGTGAGCGTCGTGAACCGTCCCATCGCCGACGCGGCGCGATTGAGCAGGCGCGGATCGCCCCAGATCGTCATGCCGGGCGCACGCTCGCTCGGCTCCAGGGTGGGATCGAGGGATCGCGGCTCGGCCAGGGTCCGATAGATGATGAACGCCTCGTCGCGTGGGCCGCCGGGAAGGGCACGCAGGTAGCGCAGCCGGGCGCGAACGCGCGCTTCGATGCGGGCGTTGCGCGCGCGCTGCGCGGCACGGAAGCGGGTCAGGAACACCGGCGCGAACGGCGGGCCGTTGGCGGGATCGTACATATCGAGCGACGGATCGATGCCGAGCGGATCGGCTTCATCGATGACCGACGGATCGTTCCACAAATCCATCAGCCTGGAACGGCCGAGATGCGCGGCGGCGACCACCAGCGCGTCGGCCGGCGGCAGGTCCTCGGGGCGCAGGTCGATCGGATCGCCGGCGGGGGTATCGGTCACCGTCAGATGCTCGGCCTGCGCCTGGTAGAAGCAGGACAACGCGCCGCCGCCGGAATTGCCGATCAGGATCACGCGGTCGAATCCCCGGTCGCGCAGCCAGCGCACGCCGGCGCCCAGGTCCTGGATCACCCGTTCCATAATGATCGTGCTCTCATTGCCGGCATAGCGGCTGTTGAGCCCGAGCGCGGCGATGCCCCGGCGCGCGAGCGGGACCAGCAGGTAATGCGCCTGGAAATTGGACATCGGGTGCATCAGCACCGCCGCGACGCGAGCGCCTTCCGGGCGGTGGAAGGCGCCGAAAATCCGCGTCACGCCCCCCGGCAGGCCGAACCCGGACTGGCCCGTATCGGGCCGAGGCGACAGGACTATCAGTTCCGGCGCGGGAGGCGGCATCACGCACCCGGGTCGCGCACGTTGGGGAACGTCGCGACCACCCTGTTGGTGAACCGTGCGTCGATCCCCACGACCTGACGGATGTAAACGTTCTGGATGACGTTGTGCGTGGCGGGATCCCAGCTCACCGGGCCGCGGGGGGCGTTGAAGCGCAGCTTCAGGACGGCGTCGGCCATCCGGTCCTTGTCGGTCGTGTCTCCGCCGGTGGCGTTCAGGATTTCCGCGATCACCCGGGCAGTCACGAAGCCGTATTCCGCGTAGCAATTGGCGTAGAGGTTGAAACTCTCGCGATAGGCGGTGGTGAACGCCTTGTTCTCCGGCGTATCGAGCGTGTCGGCGTAGTGCAGCGGGTTATAGGCGCCAAGGGCCGCGGCGCCTTCCGCCGGCAAGGTGTCGCTCTCGAAACCGAAGCCGACACCCGAGAGCTTCGTTTTGTCCTTCAGGCCATACTCCGCGTACTGCCTGACGAAACGCACCGCGTCTGTCCCGGCGTAACCGTTGAACGATGCGGGTGGCGCGATGGAGGCGAGGTCCGCCAGATACGCGCTGAAATCGTTGGTGCCGAGCGGGGCGTAGATTTCCTTGATCACCCTCCCGCCCTTGGCGGTGTAGGATGCCTTGAACTCGTTCAGCACGTCGCGCCCACCGGCGAAGTCCGACGTGGTCAGCACCGTCTCCTTCGCGAGGTTGTCGTAGAACCACTCGCCGAACGGATGATTGTGCTGCCAGGCCGACATCGACGTGCGAAACAAGTAGGGAATCTGCTTGCGGGTCGCGGCGGTGACGCCGGCGCCGGAGAGCAGGTGGAACACCCGGTTCTGGCGGACATACTCCAGCATCGCCATTGCGACGTTGCTGGCTTGCGGCCCGCAGACGATGTCCACCTTGTCGGACTCGACCAGTTTGCGAAGCTTCTGCAACCCGATCTGCGGATTGATCTGGTCGTCTTCCTTGATGATCTCGATGCGCCGCCCGCCCGCCGTCCAGCCGATCTGGTCGAAGAAAAGGCGCATCCCGTTCAGGTTCGCATCCCCGAGCGCGGCGAAGACGCTGGAGAACGAGAGCAGCACGCCGACTTTCACCGGTGCCGTCGATTGCGCCAGCACGGCGGGCGAACCGAGTCCGCTCGCCAGCGCCGCGGCGCCGGCGCCGAGCAGGGTGCGCCGACCGACGGTCTGGGCGCCTAAAAGTTCATCGAGCGACACGGGATTCCTCGTAGTCGGTTTTGGACGATCGGCTGAGACATTCCCCTGACCGTATATCGGGTCAGGAGACGTCGGCAATGCTGGCGCCGGGCACCATCCCGGCATTGACGTGTTCCCTCCGACGCGCGCGGAGTACGCGGCCTGAGAGACGGAGGTGAGATGAAACCCACGACGATCACGCTAGCCGGCATCGAACTGGAGTTGTTCGACTCGGCGGGCGCCGGCCCGACGCTGCTGTTCCTGCATGGGATGCAGGGGTTCTCTCCCGACGTGTCCTTCGTCGGAAAGTTGACGGAGCACCGGCGGCTCGTCGCGCCGTCGCATCCCGGGTTCGGGCGATCGTCCCTGCCCGACTGGCTCGACCAGGTGGATGATATCGCGCATCTGTATCTCGAACTGATAGATCGGCTGGACCTCGCGCGCGTCGATCTGCTCGGCCACTCGCTCGGCGGCTGGATCGCCGCCGAGATGGCGACCAAGGCGCCCGAGCGGTTCGGCAAGCTCGTGCTGGTCGCGCCGGTGGGCGTGAAGCTCGGGCCGGCCGACCGGCTGGACATTCCGGACGTGTTCGCGATGTCGCAGGAGGAGCTGGATCGGCGTTTGTACCACGATCCGGCGGGAGCGCGGACCGACCCGGCCGCGATGTCCGACGACGCGCTGACCAAGCTGATGCGCAATCGCGAGACGCTGGCCTTGCTGGCGTGGGAGCCGTATCTGCACAACCCGAAGCTGCCGCACCGTCTGCATCGGATCACCCAACCGACACTGTTCCTGCACGGCGAGAGCGACGGGCTGGTGTCGCCCGATTACATCGAGGGCTACGCCTCCTTGTTCCCCGATGCGCGTGTGCGGACCATCCCGGCTTCCGGGCACGCGCCGCAGATGGAGCAGCCGGAGGCGTTCGTCGCCCTCGTCACCGAATTCCTGCACCGCTGAGGGGATCGCGTCATGCAAGCCTGGCACTTCAGCGAGAACGCGTACCCGTACCTGCCGGCCGAGTACGACTCGATCCGCGTCACCCTGCCGAACCGGCTGTACGATCCCGAGATCGGCGCCCGGCTTTACGATCGCTACATCGACGAGTGGCTGATCGCCGAGGATGCGGGTCTCGAGATCATGCTCAACGAACACCACCAGACCGCCACCTGCGTCGATCCGGCCGCGCCCCTCGTACTGGCCGCGCTCGCGCGCCTGACGAGCAAGGCGCGGCTGCTCATCCTCGGCAACCCGATCGCCAATCGGCGCCAGCCGATCCGCGTCGCCGAGGAGATGGCGCTGGTGGATGTGCTGTCGAAGGGCCGGGTGGAGGCCGGCTTCGTGCGCGGCGTTCCGTACGAGATCGCCGCGGCGAACAGCAACCCGGTGCGGATGAACGAGCGCCATTGGGAGGCGCTCGATCTGATCGTCCGCGCCTGGACCAGCCATGACGGCCCGATCAGCCACGAAGGGCGGTTCTTCCATCACCGCAGCATCAACATCTGGCCGCGCCCCTATCAACAACCGCATCCGCCGATATGGGTGAGCACCACCAGCCCGACCGGCGCGGCGCGTGTCGGCGCCAGGGGGTTCATCCAGGCGACGTTCCTGACCGGGTTCAAGGGGACGCGGGCGATCTTCGATTCATACCGCAAGGGCTGGCGCGAGGCGGGGCGTGGGCAGGAGGTTCCGGTCAATCGGCTCGCCTACGCGGCCCTGGTCTACACCGGGCGCAGTGAAGCCGAGGCGCGGGCGGGGGCGGAAAAACTGCTGTGGTACATCACCGCCAACAAGGTGCCGGAGCATTTCTCCAACCCGCCCGGCTATGTGCCGCCGGCCGCGAACGTCGCCATGGCGCGTGGCGCCGAGCATCCGCTGGCGGCATTCAAGCGCGGTGCGTCCGTCCAAGGCGCGATCGACAGCGGGATCATGGTCGCCGGCACGCCCGACCAGGTGTTCGCCCAGGTGAAGGCGCTGTATGAGCGGGTGGGCGGCTTCGGGCACCTGCTCAACATGGGCCAGGCCGGGTTCCTGGAGCACGACGAGACGGTCGTCGGCATCAGGACGTTCGCGGAGGAGGTGTATCCGCGGCTGAAGGAAGCGTTTCCGGATGCCGCGATTTCGGGGTTCCCGGAGCGCTAAGTCGGGAACGCCTCCAGCAGGCTCGAAGGATCGCCGTAGCGGCTGGCCAGTTCCACGACCTCCTTGTCGAGCAGGCTGTGGAGGTAGCCGTCCTCGACCAGCAGCCTGTTGCCGGCGCGGACCGTGCTGTCGAAGGTGACGAGGTCCATGTGGACGTGTGGCTCCTCCCAGTCCGGCATCAGGCGCAGCAGGTGCTTCGACGGCTTCAGCCCGTTGATCCCGAAATGCAGCGCGCCGGGGCTGTTCGGGCCGGCCGGATAGATGTCGAAACGCGGCGCCTTCGGATTGTTGCCGAGGCCGATCTCCT
>JBDTFI010000069.1:0-9532 GCA_039938035.1 Acetobacteraceae bacterium
GTGCAGTCGGAGAATGCGACGACCATCATCCGGCTGATCCTGAACGGCGGCCAGGCGGTCGCGACGGATCAGCACCCGACCCCGGTTTCGATGCCGGATTTCGGGTGGAAGCTGTCCGACGAGCAGGTCGCGGCGGTCGCCAGCTACGTGCGAAGCGCCTGGGGCAACCAGGCAACCCCGGTGTCGGGGACGGACGTCCGAAGCGTGCGTGGGGCCGTGCAGGCGGCCTCCAGCGCGAATTGACCGGCCATATCGGGCTGTTGGCGGTCACTATCCGGCTACCGACGGGTTCGAGGGGCGGTTCCTGATGCCAACGGCTTTGAAATGGTCTAACGAGGCACCAGTACGGCGGCGACTTGTCCGCTGCAACCTTGAAGGGAAAGCAAGATGGGATGGATCGCGTGGATCATTCTGGGCCTGATCGCAGGCTTCATCGCGAGCAAGATCGTCAATAAGGAAGGTCAGGGCTTCGTCCTCGATATCGTGCTCGGAGTCGTCGGGGCGGTCATCGGAGGGATCATCTTCAATGCGTTCGGCGCGGCCGGCGTGACGGGCTTTAACCTCTGGAGCCTGCTGGTGGCGGTCATCGGTGCCGTGGTGCTCCTGGTCATCTATCACGCGATCGTCGGACGACGATCGATCTAGCTGGTGGCAGCGTCCATTCGTTCTGTTCCGCGTCCGTGGCGCGATATCGTGCTCGTCTGCCGTAAGTGCACGAAGCGGCTGGATGGCGGCTTCGGGACGGATGGGCGGAGCAAATTGCGGCGCGTCCTGCGGGGCGCGCTGCGGGGGGCCGGCCGACGGGACATTCGCGTCCTTTCGGTCGGTTGCCTAGGCGTCTGCCCGAAACGCGCGGTCAGCGTGGTGTGGGCGAGCCGGCCGGGTGCGGTGCTGGTGGTGCCGGCCGGGACCGACCCGGCCAACATCGTCCACCGCCTCGGCTGATTACGTGGCGGCCGCAGTCACCGCATGGTGCGGCCGGCCTATAACGATCAGCATGAGGCAGCCGAGCGCCACGAAGCCGACGATCGGCAGAAAGGTCAGCGGGTAGCTGCCGGTCGCCTGCTTGGTGATGCCCATGAGGGTTCCGGCGATGAACCCGCAGCCCGTCCCGATGCCGTTGATCATCGCGATCCCCGCCGCCGCGCTGCGCGAGGACAACCATTCGGACGCGAGCGCCCAAAATGGCCCCCTTGTGATCGAGGTGGCGACGACCGAGACGGTGAGCAGCAGGATACTGGGCAGCAGCGCCGGGAAGGCGATCAGCGCCACCAGGGCGACGCCGCTCAGCGCAAGGGGCGCCAGCGTGTGCCAGAACCGCTCGCCCACGACATCGGATCGCCGCCCCCACCAGACCATCGCGACGGCGGAGACGAGGTAGGGCAGCGCATTCAGCCAGCCGACCGTCATGGTCGAGACGCCGAACGACTTGATGAACTGCGGCTGCCAGAGGCCGAGGCCGGAGCTGGCGGTCGCCCCGCCCGCATAGACCAGTGCCATCGCCAGCACGTAGGGATTGCGGATCACCGAGAGGGCCGGGGTGTGTGCGACGGGGCGTGCCTGCGCGCGCTCCTGATCGAGGCGCCGGGCGAGCCAGCCGCGTTGCTCCGGCGTCAACCACGCCGCGTTCTCCGGCCGATCGGTCAGCCACAACAGTGCGACGCCGCCGAGCAGGACCGCGGGCACCGCCTCCAGGATGAACAGCCACTGCCAGCCGGCGAGCCCGAGGGCACCCCCCATGCCCAACAGAGCAGCGGAGACCGGCGAGCCGACGAAGCCCGAGACCGGGATCGCCACCATGAAGATGCCGACGATCCGGGCGCGTTCCTCGGCCGGGAACCAGTAGGTGAGATAGAGGATCACGCCGGGGAAGAACCCGGCCTCCGCCGCGCCCAGCAGGAAACGCAGCGCCACGAAGCTGTTCGGCCCGATGGTGAACGCCATGCAGCCCGAGACGATGCCCCAGGAGACCATGATCCGCGCGATCCAGCGCCGGGCGCCGAAGCGTTCGAGCGCCAAATTGCTCGGCACCTCGAACAGGCAATAGGACAGAAAGAAGATGCCGCCGCCCAACCCGAACGCGGCCGGCGAGATGCCGACCGCCCTGTTCATCTGCAACGCGGCGAAGGCGGCATTCGTGCGATCGATATAGCAGACGAGATAGGCGAGCATCAGGAAGGGCAGTATCCGCCAGCTCACTCGGCGTACCGTCTCTCGCCCGAGGGCGTCCTCGAGCGCGACCGCGTTGGACATGCCTTGTCCCCCCCACCCGTTGCGCTAGGCTAGCATCGACATTCATTGACGCGAAAGGAAACCGTGCGATGCGACGCCGTACCTTCCTAGCCGCGGGCGCCTCGACGCTCGCGATGCCCGCCATCTCGCGCGGGGCCGCCAATCAGGTGATCCGCTTCGTGCCGCAGGCCGACCTTGCCGTGCTCGACCCGATCTGGACCACCACGTACCAGACCCGTGATCACGCCTTCCTGGTGTTCGACACGCTGTTCGGCATCGACAGTGCCTACAAGGCGCAGCCGCAGATGGTCGACGGCCACAGCGTCGAGGAGGACGGCAGGCGGACTACGCTGACGCTGCGCCCGGGGCTGAAGTTCCACGACGGAACGCCGGTGCTGGCACGCGACTGCGTCGCCAGCATCAAACGTTGGGGGGCGCGCGATTCCTACGGCCAGGCGCTGCTTGGCGCGACCGACGAGCTATCCGCGCCGGACGACAAGACCGTCGTGTTTCGCCTGAAATATCCGTTCCCCCTGCTGCCCGACGCGCTCGGCAAGACCCCGCCCAGCATCTGCGCGATCATGCCGGAGCGGCTGGCCGCGACCGACCCGTTCAAGGCGGTGACCGAGATGGTCGGTAGCGGACCGTACCGCTACAAGGCCGACGAACGGGTGGCGGGCTCGCTCGTCGCCTACGAGAAATTCGCCGGCTACGCGCCGCGCCCGAGCGGCACCCCCGACGGTACGGCCGGTCCGAAGGTCGCGTACATGGATCGCGTGGAATGGCACATCCTGCCCGATCCAAGTACCGTCGCCTCGGCGATGCGGCAGGGCGAGATGGATTGGTGGCTGACGCCGGACGCTGACCTGCTGGGTTTGCTGCGCGCCGACAAGAAGCTGACGGTGCGAACCAATGATCCCACCGGCTTCATCGCCACCATGCGGTTCAACCAGTTGCAGCCGCCGTTCGACAACGACGCGATCCGCCGCGCGATCATCGGCGCGGTCCAGCAATCCGAGTACATGATCGGCATGGTCGGCACCGATCATGCCATGTGGAACGACCATTGCGGCTATTTCTGCCCCGGCACGCCGATGGCGAGCGATGCGGGGATGGAGGCGCTGACCAGCCCGCGCGATCTGGCGAAGGTGAAGGGCGAGCTGGAGGCGGCCGGCTACAAGGGCGAGAAAGTCGTGCTGCTGGCGCCGACCGACATCGCCAGCGCGAAGGCGCTTGCCGACATCACCACCGACATGCTGAAGAAGATCGGCGTCAACGTCGCCTACCAGGCGATGGACTGGGCGACGCTCGTGCAGCGCCGCGCCAAGAAGGAGCCGGTCGATCAGGGCGGTTGGAGCATCTATCACACGTCCTGGGCCGGCATCGACCAGTCTAACCCCGTCGGTCACGTCTTCCTGCGGGGCAACGGCGAGAAGGCGACGGTCGGCTGGCCATCCAGTCCCAAACTGGAGGAATTGCGCACCGACTGGCTGCGGGCGCCCAATCTCGCCGCGCAACAGAAGCTATGCGCGGAAATGCAGCTAGAAGCGTTCCACGACGTGCCGTACATTCCGCTCGGTCAGTATCTTGCCCCGACCGCGTTCCAAGCGAACCTGACCGGCGTGCTGACCGGCAACCCGGTGTTCTGGAACATCCGCCGTGCCTGACGGCGGCGGACCGTCAACGCTTCCTTCACGGTGATCGGGCGATCACGCCCTCGCGACGAGCCCGGACGGTCGGGCATCGTGCCCGATCGATAGGGCACCGTCGCGATCGGAGGGACAGATGCGCATGCGCATCAGAGTGTCCTTCCGGTGGGGGAAGAAGCGCATCCGCCTTCTACTACAGATCCGCCTCTAACCCTACTGGAGACCGGGAGGTGGGTCGACACCACCCTCCGCTTCCCCGGTACCACATTTCGCGCCCCGGCGCAACGACCATGTCGCGTGTGTTGCTCCGGCGCGGCGGTTCGTGGCAGACCCCGCCTCATGATCTCCCGTCGTTCGCTGCTACCGGCGCTGGCCGTCACTCTCGCGGCCCCTGTGCTTCCCGCCAACGCGGCGCTTGGCGATTTCGGCGCCTTCCTGGCCGGAGTCCGAGCCGAGGCGGCCCGGTCGGGCGTGTCCGCCCTAACGCTCGATCGGACGCTCGCCGACGTCCGTCCTAATCAGAAGGTGCTCGACAAGATCAACCATCCGGCGGAGTCCACCCTGACCTGGGCGCAGTATCGCGCCCTGCTGATCACGGATCAGCGCATCCAGAACGGACGCGCAGCCTACCGCCGCGACGCGGCACTTTTCCGATCCGTCCAGGATCGGTACGGCGTGTCGGCTGCGGTGATCCTGGGCATCTGGGGACTCGAATCGAGCTACGGCTTGAAGACTGGCGACTACGGGGTGGTCGAGTCGCTCGCCACTCTCGCCTGGGGCAGCCGGCGGCGGCCGTTCTTCCGCTCCGAACTGCTGGCCGCCCTGCGCATTCTCCAGAACGGCGATATCACGCCCGCGCGGATGACCGGCTCCTACGCCGGGGCGATGGGCCAGCCGCAGTTCATGCCGACTTCGTTCCTGCATTATGCGGTCGATTTCCAGGGCAACGGACGGCGTGACATCTGGACCAGCACGCCCGACGTGCTCGCCTCCATCGCCAACTATCTCGCGCGCAGCGGCTGGATGCCCGGGGAGACCTGGGGGATGCAGGTCGCGGTCCCGTCAAATCTCGATCCAAATCTGGCCGATCGCGATGATCGCCGCCCGATGGCGCAATGGCGCGGGCTTGGCGTGCGTCGCCGCGATGGCCGTCCGCTCCCCGGCGACGAACCGGCGGCGCTGCTGTTGCCCGACGGTGCCGGCGGGGACGCATTCCTGGTATTCCCCAACTTCACCGCGATCCGCCGCTACAACCCATCGGATTTCTACGCCATCGTGGTCGGCCTGATCGGGGACGACGTGCTGGCGTGAGGTGCCTTCTCGCGCTGTTTCTGGCGCTGCTGGCGGCATCCTGCGCGCGCCGCCCCCCGCCGGCGCCGATGCCGCAGGCCCGCTATGTGCTTGGTGCCCCGTATCAGACGGGCGGCGTGTGGCACTATCCGCGCGAGCAGTACGGCGTGACGCTCACCGGTTTGGCGGTCGTCGATCATCGCGCGGCCCGGACGCCGACCGCCGACGACGAAGTGTTCGACCCAGGAGCGCTCGCGATCGCCAACCGCACGATCCAGCTTCCCGCTATCGCCCGGCTGACCGATCTGGAGACCGGGCGGCAGGTGATGGTGCGGGTGAATGATCGCGGACCGGCCGACGTCGGACGTCTGATCGCTGTCACGCCGCGGGTCGCCGCGCTGCTGGGGTTCCCGGCAACCGGAATTGCCCGCGTCCGGCTCGATGTCTTGTCCGCCGAGAGCCATGAGGTCGCCGACTCGCTGCCCGGCGCGCCGCACCTCGCGATCGCCGCGGCGCCGCGGGAGGCCGTGACCGCCGAGAGCCTCGACGCGCCGCACGCCGCCGCCCCAATCGCGACGCCCGGCCCAGCGGTTGCACCCCCACCTCGGTTTTCGGGACAGGTGACGCAGGGACCGGCGTCGTCGGACTCGCTCTACGTGCGGCTCAGCCGATTCACCGATCGGCGTTACGCCGCGCGCCAAGCGGCATCGGTCGCGGAACCAGCCGAGGTCGCGCGGCTGGACGATCTGAACGGCGCCGGATACCGCACCCGGCTGGGGCCGTTCGCGACCATCGCGGAGGCCGACGCCGCGCTGGACCGGGCCATCCGTGCGGGAGTAACCGATGCGCGGATCGTGGTCGAATAGGAGGCCGATTCCCATGCTGACCCGACGCTCCACGATGCTCGGCGCCGCGCTGTTCGCCGCCGTTCCGCCGGCCGTTGCGGCTGCCCGGCCGCCGCGCGTGAAGAATGCCAAGGCGGCTGAGCCGCAGCCCGCCGAAACGCCCGCCAGCACGCCGCTCGGCCCGATCGATACCGCCGCGCGCTGGGCGTTCGCGATGGATTTCAACACCGGCGCGGAGCTGCTGAACAAAGCGGCGGACGAGGAGATGCCGCCGTCCTCGATGACCAAGCTGATGACGCTCTACATCGTCTATTCCCGTCTGAAAGACGGCAAGATGCGGCTCGACGACATGCTGCCGGTGTCGGAGCGCGCCTGGCGCATGGGCGGATCGAAGATGTTCGTGCAGATCGGCGAGCAGGTGAAGGTGGAAGACCTGATCCGCGGCATCGAAGTGGATTCCGGCAACGACGCCTGCATCGTGCTCGCCGAGGCGATCTCCGGCTCCGAGCAGCAATTCGCCGAGTTGATGAATGAGACGGGGAAGAAACTCGGTCTCACGCACTCCCACTTCACCAACAGCACCGGCTGGCCCGACCCGGATCTGCACATGAGCGCGCGCGACATCGCCATGCTGGCGGCGGCGATCATCCGGACGTTCCCGGAATATTATCACTACGCCGGAGAGCGGACGTTCCGTTACAACAAGATCGAGCAGGGCAATCGCAACCCCTTGGTCCAGAAGGGCACCGCCGACGGGCTGAAGACGGGTCACACCGAGGCCGGCGGCTACGGGCTCGTCGCCAGTACGGTGCGCGGAGACCGCCGGGTGATCCTGGTGCTGAACGGGATGAACTCGATGCACCAGCGAGCCGAGGAAGGCGAGCGGCTGATGAACTGGGCGTTCACCAATTTCGACGACGTCACCTTGTTCGCCGCCAACCAGGCGGTGGAGAATGTGTCGGTCTGGCTGGGCGCCGCCTCCACCGTTCCTCTCGTGATGGCCGATCAGGGGGCGCTGGTCGTGACCATGCCGCGCAACTGGCAGAAGACCGCCACCATCAAGGTCGACTACGCCACCCCGGTGCGCGCGCCGGTCGCGCGCGGCACGCGGCTGGGAAGCATGACGGTAAGCGGGGCGGGCGTGCCGAGCATGGAGATTCCCCTGGTCGCCGGCGCCGATGTTCCGAAGCTCGGGTTCCCAGGCCGTGCGATCGCGGTGCTCGCGCATTACGTGCGCGGGGGCTGACGCGCTGGCCCCTCGTTCCAGCATCGGGCGGTTCATCACGCTGGAGGGCGGCGAGGGCGCCGGCAAGACCACGCAGGCACGCTTGCTCGCCGATGCGCTTGCCGCGCGCGGGCTGAACGTTCTCCGCACCCGCGAGCCCGGCGGCGCGCCCGGTGCCGAAGTATTGCGGACGCTGCTGCTGTCCGGGGACGTGGCGTTCGCTCCTTTGGCCGAGACGCTGCTGCACTTCGCGGCACGCGCCGAGCATGTCGAGCGCACCATCCGCCCGGCGCTGGCGGCCGGTAGTTGGGTCGTCTGCGATCGGTTCGCCGATTCGACGATGGCGTATCAGGGCTGGGGCCTCGGCGCGGATCGCGCGACCATCACCGCGCTTACCGCGATGATCGGTTTGGTCCCGGATCTGACGATCATCCTGACGGTTTCCCCGGCCACCGCCGACGCACGGCTGCTTGCGCGCGGTGGCGCGGCGGATCGTTACGAACGGCTCGATGCTGACTTTCACGCGCGCGTCGCCGCCGGGTTTCGCGCGATCGCCGCCGCCGAACCCGGCCGTTGCGCGCTGGTGGACGCGGATGCCAATCCGGCTGCGGTCCAGGCCGCGATCCTCGGGGTGCCACGCCTTGCCTCGCTTTTGGCCGCCGCCTAGCGTCCGGCGTACAGTCGAGCGGAGAAAAGCAATGGCCGGGCTCTATTTCGAGGAGTTCCACGAGGGACAGGTGTTCGAGCACAGCATGACGCGCACCGTCACCGAGGCGGACAACGTGCTGTTCACCTGCCTGACCATGAACCCGCAGCCGCTGCATCTTGACGCCGAATTCGCCAAGACGACGGAATTCGGCCGTCCGTTGGTCAATAGCATCTTCACCCTCGGCCTGGTGATCGGCATGACCGTCGGCGACACGACGCTCGGTACCACGATCGGCAATCTGGGCATGAGCAACGTGGCGTTCCCCAAGCCGGTGTTCCACGGCGATACCATCCGCACCCGCTCGACGGTCAGGTCGGTCCGCGCGAGCAAGTCTCGCCCCGAGGCGGGGGTCGTCGAGTTCGAGCACCAGGGGATCAATCAGCGCGGGGAGGTGGTGGCGACCTGTCTACGCTCCGCCTTCATGCGGCGGCGGCCAACGAAATGACGTGATATCGGCGGCCGAGGAAAATTCGGCCCCATCCGTATGCTCACTCCGGAACGCGAGTGGACTGCCAGGCCACCATTTGCCATTGCCCACCCTTGTTGGCGTAGACATCCGTGAAGCGAACGGTGAACGCGTTCGGCTTGCCGTTCGACGTAACGCGAATACGGGCAACCCCCGTCAACACCACCGCATCGCCGCAATCCGTCGCCTTCACGTCCGACGGCTCGACTGCGGAATAGACCGTCGCCCCGGATTGCATCGCCCCGATCAGGCTCTGCTTTGTATCGAGCCGCGCCGAGGAGTGGGTGTAGACCAGCCCGTCGGACAGCAACGTGTTCAGCGTCGCCATGTCCTTTTGGGCCATCGCGTCCATCCGCCGCTTGTCGAGGTCGATGATCTTTTGCGCATTGCTTGCCATGGATTTTCTCCTCGGATATCGACCGGAGACGATATCCCACAAGCACGCCGGCGTCACATCCGGGGCGGGCGTGCGGGCACCGCTTGCTCTGGTCGGCGATCGTCAGCACCGGCCGGGGCCAACCCGGTGGCATCACAGGCCGGCATGGGGGCGCGGGTGGGAGCCGTCGGTGAAGCGGGTGAAGCGGAAAGGCGCCGGGTCCACGATCGGCGGGTCGCCGGTGACGAGATCGGCCATCAAGCGCCCGGCGCCCGGACCGATCCCGAAACCGTGGCCGGAGAAGCCGGTGGCGACGAAAAAACCGGGCACGCTGTCGATGGGTGAAATCACCGGCACCGCGTCGGGCGTGACGTCGATCAGGCCTGCCCATTGCTGGGCGATCTGCGCCTTGGCGAAGATCGGGAACGCCTGATCGAGGCGCGCTGTCGCTTCCTGGTTCAGTTTCTCTATCGGCTCGGGGTCAAGCACGCGCGTCTTTTCAAACGGCGTCGGTTGGTCGAGTGGCCAACGCCGGGGCGTCCGCCATTCGTCGACGAACTGGCGTCCGACGCGCAGCCGGAGCGACCTTCGTTCCGCCCGCAACGCGGGGAGAAAGTCGAACAGCAGCCGGAAGCTGTCGGGCACGATCTCGGCGACGGTGACGAACCCGCCGGCAACCGTATAGCCGCCGTCGAGGCGCTTGCGGAACGCGACCTTTCCGGTGCTGGCGGCGCGTTCCG
>JBDTFI010000070.1:0-2643 GCA_039938035.1 Acetobacteraceae bacterium
CCCGGGCTTCGCTATGGCGGTGGGACGGTGATGCTGGCGAGCGCGCGGCATGTGACCGGACGGCACGTCGCGTCGCGCCACGGCTCCTCGCCACACGAAACCCGCCTCGCGCGCCTGCATGAGTCGCGCGCCGAGCACCGAGGCGGGCTCACCCGCGTCGCGATGCTGCTGCCGCCACCGCCGCCTCCCGGGTCGGGCCGTGCGGAGGCGCATCGTTACGAGCGTGGCTTCCACCTGATCTCCCATGCCGAGGCCGCGCCCATCCCGACCCGTTCGGGCGGTGGCAACGAATGGGCCATCCAGGTCGGCGCCTTTACCAGCGCCGCGCAAGCCGAACATGCGGCGGGCGCCGCCAAGGCGGACGCTCACAAGACACTGGGCAGCTCTCATCCGGCGGTCGCCAGTGTGCATCAGGGCCACGGCGTCCTGTGGCGCGCGCGCCTGACCGGAATGTCGAAGGGCGCGGCGTTGCACGCCTGCGAGAAGCTGGCGCACGGCCATTCCCGCTGCATGGTGGTCTCGCCGGCGTCGCAGTCGTAAGTGGGTGGCGTAGCGTTTTTCGCCTGAGCGCCTAAACTCCGGGGTCAGCGATCCCGGAGCCCGACGCATGACGAAGTTCGGCCTAGCCCAGCCTGTCCGCCGTGTTGAAGACCCACGCTTGTTGCTTGGCCGCGGGCGCTACACCGACGATATCCAGCTTCCAGGGATGCTGCACGGCTACGTCCTGCGCAGCCCGCATGCGGCTGCCAACCTCTCGCGCGTGGACACCAAGGCGGCGGGGGCGCTGCCCGGCGTGCGAGCGATCTACACCGCCGCCGACCTGAAGGCGGACGGCATCGGCACGCTGCCTTGCGCGGTGGCGCTGGATAACCGCGACGGATCGGCGATGGCCGCGCCCCCGCATCCGGTGCTCGCCGACGGCGCGGTGCGCCATGTCGGCGATCCCGTCGCCTTCATCGTCGCCGACACGATCCAGGCGGCGCGCGACGCGGCCGAGGCGATCGAGGTGGATTTCTCGATCCTGCCCGCCACCCCGGACCCGGCCAAGGCGCTCGATCTGGGCGCCGCGCTCGTGTGGCCCGAGGTGGCGCACAACCGCGCCTTCGACTGGGAGATCGGCGACAAGGCCAAGGCGGAGGCGCTGTTCGCCCAGGCCGCCCACGTCAGCCGCATCAATGTGGTGAACAACCGCATCATCGTCTCCTCGATGGAGGCGCGGAGCGCCATCGCCGACTACGACGCGACCACCCGGCGTTGGACATTATACGCGAGCACCCAGGGCGGCTGGCTGATCAAGGATCTCATCAAGGGCGTGTTCGGCGTCGAGGCCGATGCGTTCCGGGTGGTGACGCCCGACGTGGGCGGCGCCTTCGGCATGAAGCTTTTCCTGTACGCCGAGCATGTGCTGACCAGCTACGCCAGCCGCAAGCTTGGCCGCCCCGTGAAGTGGGCGGCCGACCGCAGCGAGGCGTTCCTCTGCGACACCCAGGGGCGCGATAACGTCACCTTGGGCGAACTGGCGATCGACGCGAACGGCAAGTTCCTGGCTCTGCGCACCCGCAACATCGCCAACATGGGCGCCTATCTGTCGACCTTCGCGCCCTACATCCCGACCTATGCCGGCACCGGCGTTCTCGGCGGCGTCTACGGATTTCAGGCGGTCTACGCGAACGTGATCGGGGTATTCACCAACACCGTGCCGGTCGACGCCTACCGCGGCGCCGGGCGTCCGGAAAGCAACTATCTCGTGGAACGCCTGATCGACGTCGCGGCGCGCGACCTGAAGATGGACCGCGCGGAGTTGCGCCGGCGCAACATGATCCCGTCCTCGGTGATGCCGCACGCGACGCCGGTGGGCAAGATATACGACAGCGGCGAATTCGCGACGGTGCTCGACACCGCGCTCGCCCGCATGGACTGGGCGGGCTTCCCGGCCCGCCGGGCGGAGGCGGCGAAGCGGAATCGCCGGCGCGGCATCGGGTTGGCCTATTACCTGGAGGCGACCGGCGGCGATGCGACCGAGCGGGCCGAGATCCGCTTCGCCGAGGGCGGCCTCGTCGATGTGTTCGTCGGCACGCAATCGTCCGGCCAGGGCCACGAGACCGCCTACGTGCAGCTCATCTCGACCCGTCTCGGCATCGACGCCGAGAAGGTCCGCATCCGCCAGGGCGATACCGACACGATCCCGGTCGGCGGCGGGACGGGTGGCGCGAGAAGCCTCTATTCCGAGGGTCAGGCGATCTACGTGACCGCCGACAGCGTCATCGAGAAAGGCCGCAACGCCGCGGCCGAGGTGCTGGAGGCGGCCCAGGCCGACATCGGCTTCGCCGACGGGCGCTTTTCCATCGTCGGCACCGATCGCGGCATCGACATCATCGCGCTCGCCGAGACCCAGCGGGTGAAGCTGGCCCGCGGCGAGGCGGCGGTGCCGCTGGACGCAGCGGAGGTCGCCGAGATCAAGGCGCACACGTTCCCGAATGGCTGCCACATGGCGGAGGTGGAGGTCGATCCCGACACGGGCCACGTCGAGATCATGCGTTATCTGGTCTGCGACGACATGGGCCGGGCGGTGAACCCGATGATCGTGCGCGGCCAGGTGCAAGGCGGCGTCGCCCAGGGCTTCGGCCAGGCGGTGCTGGAGCG
>JBDTFI010000071.1:0-9266 GCA_039938035.1 Acetobacteraceae bacterium
AACTGGACCACGCCATCTATGGCGGCATCTCCTGGACCAGCCGCGACATCACCCAGATCTGGTATCCCACCGCCGGCATCCACCAGCCGAAGGGCGTGCTCGTCGGAGCCTATATCTGGTCGCAAAACGAGGGCGACGCTTTCGCCGCCAAGCCGCCCGAGCAGCGCTTGGAAGACGCACTGACGGACGGCGAGCGGCTGCATCCGGACTACCGCAAATGGCTGGTCCGGGGCGTGAGCGTGGCCTGGCCGAAGGTGAAGTTCAGCGGGGGAGCCTGGGCGGAATGGAGCCGGGAGGCGCGGGCGAGCCACTATAAGACGCTGCTCGCCGGGGATGGCCCGTTCCTGTTCGCCGGCGAGCATTTGTCCTGGATCAACGGCTGGCAGGAAGGCGCCGTCCGCTCGGCGCACGCGGCGCTGACGACGATCGCGGAGCGGATGCGCGGCTGAGGATGCGTCAGGCCGAGCGCTCGATGCCGCTGAGTTCGGCGATCAGCGGGGCGAGGCACTCGGCCCACGTGAAGCGCGCGCGGGTTGCATTGACGATGGCGGTGTCCGGCGCCGGCAATGCGGGCAACGCACCCATGGCCTGGACGTACTCGCCGACCGATTCGCATGCCACGACGCCGAGCGGCACGTTCGGCGCGAATGTCTGGCGGATTTCTCTCGACGCCAGCACGGTCTTTCCCATCGCCAGCGCCTCCAGAACCTTGTTCTGGATGCCGCGGGCGATCCGCAACGGCACCACGACGGCACGCGACGCCGCCAGATAGGGCCGGACGTCCTCGACCGCTCCGGTGACCGTGATACCCGGCTTCTCCGTGAGCCGGGTGACGCTGCGTGGCGGATCGCGGCCCACCACGAACAGTTCCAGCTCCGGATCGCGCGCGCGCAACGCCGGGAAGATGGTCTCGGCGAACCGGCAAATGCCGTCGCTGTTGGGGAAGTAGCTCAGCATTCCGACGAAGACGAGGAACCCGCGACGCCTGAGATCATCGGGCACGACGAAGGAGGCGGCTGGATCGAACCAGCCGAAGTCCACGCCGTTTCCGGCGCAGCCGGCGGCCGCGTCCGGAGCGATGCGTCGGAACAGGGCGAGTTCGTTCTCGGTCGTGAGGAAGGTGCGCCGCGCCCGCATCGCGACGTCTCGCTCGACCCGACGCAACCGCCGTGCCTCCAGAAGCTGCGCGATGCCGGTCATGCGGATTTTCGCGTACTGAAACCGCTTCTCCGAATCGACGTCGCCCCAGTCAGCGATGTATGGGATCGCCTCGGGCGCGTAAGAGGCCATTCCCGACGACAGGAGAACGACCGCGCCGATCGGGGCGTCGCGGATCACCGCGGCGATATGCGCCTTGAGCGCCGGGCTGGCATAGAAGGCGGTCGTGAAGCAGCCGCCCAGCGCGGCGCCGAGCAGACCTCGCGCGATCGCCCGGCGCGTGTCCAGGACCTCGATCCTGACGGAGGCGCACCGTTCCCGCAGGTCCGACTCCACGTGCGCCTCCGCTTCGCCGCGCGCGAGGCAGGCGAGATGAACGCGATGATGTTCAGCGAGAACGCGGACCGAGTTGAACGCCCGGATCCGCTCGCCCTTGTCGGGCGGCCACGGCACGCAATGCGAGATGTACAAGATGTCCACGGATGCCTATCCGCGAACTATCCGTGGAAAGCCGATGCGGCTTGTGGTAGTATTCATGCGCAACGAATAGCGGGCCGCCCGTGACGAAGCCAGAGCCGCCGGGACAATCCGTTCACGAGGTCTTCGAGGTCGTCATCAACCACGAAGAGCAGTACGCCATCTGGCCGGCCGACAAGGATGTTCCGGTCAAGTGGCGAACGGTCGGGGTACGCGGGTCGAGGGAAGAGTGCCTCGCCCATGTCCGCCGCGTATGGACCGACATGCGGCCCTTGAGCGTGAAAAGCCGCGATCGACCCGAGAGTCAGTGAACCGATCCCATGCCGATCCTGGCCCGCTTCTCGCCGTACGAGCGGCGGCGCTTGGGGACCGGCGGGGCCGTGATCTCGTCGTCGTTCACCGAAGCCGAAACCAAGGGCTGGACGGGATCGGTCACGACGATCGCGCGCGGTTGTGGCCGCGCCACCGCGGCGCCATCGGCGCGCAGGGATTCGATCCAGTCGATGATGACCGCCTTCTCCTCTTCGGTGAAGACCTTGTACATCGGTCCGCTGAATTCGAGCTTCTCGAAGAAGGGGCTGTGCGCCGGATGGTGGATGTCGATCAGCCCGCGACGGAGCAGCATCCGCATCACCTCCTCCGGCCCCCCCTTGAAGGCGTCGATCAGCCATCCCTTCCGGCGATGCGACTGGAGGGCCAGCTGCGTCTTTCCCCGGATCAACGCCGCCATTCGCGCCGCGTAATGCCCTTTGATATCGGGGAAGCCCACCCGAGGCGCGATCCCGTCAGGATAGGCGTCCTCCAGTAGGGACCTGCCGAGATCGATGAGATCGACCCCGTGTCGTGGCGCGAGCCGGAGCAACGCGCGCGTCGGCGCCGACAGCGGCACGGACGCGAAGCGCGCCTCGTCATGGAGGCCCGCCCGCAAACACGCATTCAGGTCCAGGCGCAGCCCGTCGAGGAGGTCGGCCGATGGAGCCTCGCCGGTCCAGGCAGCTCCGAGCAAGACCGCCGTCGGAGGGCTCAGCCGGCCGCGCAAATACGTGGAGACGGGGTCCTGCGCGGAGCGCAGCGCCGCGATCAGGGGCGGCAGGATGTCGGACGCCAACAGCAGCGAGGAGCGCAGGTGGATCTGCTTCTTGTCGACGATCAGCATCCGCTCCAGCACCTCGTCGGCGCCGTTGCCGAGCGTCGACCAGGCCACGTAGCCGCGCCAGATGCGTTGCCAGTGCTCCTGCACGATCCCGTCGCCGCCCTCCTGCTCCTTCACGTGGAGGTACATCTTGATCGCGTCCTTCGCCAACGCGCCGTGCCCTGCGTTGATGTTGTCAATCGCGGCGTGCATCCGATAATATTGCGGATCGATGTGGCGAGCCGTCATCATGCGCGAGATCGGGTCCATGGTGGGCGTCGCTTCCCATTCCACGAACAGCGTCATGCCGAGCAACTCCGGCAGGAACCGGTGCGGGAACAGCCCGACGCAGAGCTGGAACACCGAGCTTTCGAACGCCGAGCGCACCAGATCCTGCTCGACGAAGTCGCGCGAGGTGACCGGCGGCATGTAGATGTTCAGGCTCCGCAGCAGGGTGTCATAGACGTTGCTGTGGTTGAGTTCGGGGCGGCCGTTGCCGGCCTCGTCAAGCCAGATGGCGAACAGTCGCGCCCGCACTTCGTCGACCGGCCCGGCGGGAAGGATGTTCTGCAACCAGGCGCCATCGGTCAGGTTCAGTGGGCCGAATTGGCGGAACCGCTCCGCCAGGGCGCGGTCAGAGAATCGCCCGACGCGAAACAGCCGCTCCCGGCGGACGGGCTCGTCGTCCTCGTCGTAGTCGAGGATCGCGTTCCAGGTGATGTCGCCTGATTCCCAAGGGACGGGCTTGTACATCACGGTGTCGACGAAATCGGCGTAGATCGCGTCGAGATTCTTGTCCAGCGTCTTGGGCGAGTAACGGAACGGCACGAATTTCCGGTCGGCGCTGAACTTCGCGTCCTCCAGCATCCCGAGCGCCAGTTCGAGTGCCTTGGGCGTGAAATCGCGGTTCGCTTCGATGTTCACCAGCCGATGAAAATAATCGGCCATCGTGCCCAGCCAGGGGCTCCGCTCCGTCTCCACGAAGCAGGGCGCGCCTTGGGTGCCGCGATCGACAACGAAGCCAAGGTGCGACCACTCCTTCACCAGGCTTTCCTCGCGCGCCGGGGAGTCCGTCGGCAGTCCCCTTGCCCAGGGCAGGCGCGTCATCCAGGCCGCGTCGCGTCGCTCGCGCAACAGGCGGCCTTGCTCGTCGTCCGCCGTATCCGCGGGAAGTGCCGCGATCCGTTCGTCGAGCCGGCGGACGGTCTCGAGGGTTTCCTCCGTCAGAACCACGTCCGGCCGGAGGCAAGGCGAGGACGGCGCGCTGGCTTCCAGTAGATCGGCCTGCCACGGGCAGGCCATGGACTGCGTGATCGCCCCGGCGAGGAGCTTGTCGTGGTCGAGCCGGAAGGCGTCGTCCGGGCGAACCGGGTGATCGGTCAGAGAACCGTACAAGGTGGCGGCGTCGGACAGGCCGGGCGCGAAGTCGGGCGGCGTGACGATCACCCAACTGGGCGCGGCGCCTATCACCTTCCCGTCGAGCAGCGTGATCGTCGCGCTGACGGGGCCGTCGGAGACGTCGTCGTACCATCCATCGTTGTCGGTACAACTACGGATACGCTTCCCCGCATCGTGGGTGCCCGCCTTGCCGTAGCCGCCGAGCACGATCAACCGGCTTTCGGCGTCGGTGCGGATCTCGCCGAGGCAGACCGCGATGTCCATGAAGCGCCCGTCATCGAACACCGCTCTCCGATTGGGTTCGCTCAGCTGTCGGGGCTGGGGCGTGATCTCCAGCTTCCACCGGTCCTTCGGTTGAACCTGCTTGTTGCGATAACCGGGTTTCGCCTTTCCGCGGTCATCGCCTTGCCGCGCCCCGATCCGCCGCCCCGCGGCTTTCCGGTTCGCGAGGCACACCGTCCACTCGATCGATCGCACCGTTCCTTGGGCGATCTCTCCGAGGCAGAGGCCAGAGGCGTCGTAGGCGAAGATACGAAACAGCGCGCCCTGACGCTTGATGCGAGGCAAGAACAGATTATCAGTGTCGCCCGAATCCTTGTATGCGGGCGGCGGTGAGCCGTTCGGTCCGACCAGGAACTCCGTCGGAGAGTTGCCGACCCGGGCCACTCCGATCGGCGGCTGGATTTTGAACGAAACAGGATGCGCGCTCATAGGTTGAGATCTCCGTCGACACCGGACGGCCACCAATCACCGGTTGAACAAATCCGCTCCAGTTCCGGGTCAGGCGCCCGATACCAGTAGGTCGAACTGGCGGCGTCGCGACTGCGCGGATCGAGCGCCGCCAGAATGGTCCTGAACGAAACACCGCGGCCGAGCCCTTCGACCTGCGAGCGGCGCAGGACGTATGGCTGTTGCGTCCGCAGTTGGCGGATAAGCGACGGATGGAATCCGAACACCTCGAGCACCGAGGCCGATCGCGACACCGCGAAGTCGAACGCGGCGTTCATCAGGTTGTGCAGCACGTCTGGATTGTCCCGGTCGTAGAACAGATCGGTGACGATGAAATGGCCGGGAGCCGTGGTGGCCGGCTCACGCAGGGCGACGTATCCGAGCAGCCTGCCGTTGTCCCTGCAAGCCAAGGCATGGGACCGGCCGAGCAGGCGCGGCGGATCGATGTGACGCCAGTTCAGGAACGCCGCGGATCGTTCCATGGTGACGCCATGGTCGTGCTTCAGTCGGTCCCAGAGTTCGTCGAACTCCGGACCGAACCGTTCGACGGTGTCGACCCGTAGCGGTGCGCAGGCGAACCTGATGTGCATTCCGCGCACGCTGGAACGCAGGGCCGTCCGAACGCCGCCCGCGAGCCCCAGGACGAAGGGCGCCGTCATGCCGACCGCGGACTGCACCGCGGCGGACCCCGCGACACGGCCCAGGACGCCGGACATTTCGCTCTGCTCGATCTTCCACCGAAGCAGCGTCTTGAAATCGAGAACCCACAGCAGACGCTGATCGTAGTCCTCGACCGGGATACGCCGCATGCCGAAATCGCTGGTCTCATGCATCGCGCTGGTGATCGCGTTCGCCGTCGTGTTCAGGAGGAACCGGCTCGCGCCCCAGTTCAGGTAGGTCGCCAGCATCGTGAGCCCCGCCCTTCCGTAGCCGGGATCGGCGGCCCATGTCGTCGGCGCGATGGCGGCGAGCGTGCGGTCGCCGACCCACAGCCGGGTCGGCACCAATCCGTGGAATCCGACGATCCGGCCGTCCTCCGCTTCCAGGACCCATCCGAGCGGATCGGCATCGGTTCGCGCCGGGTTGTCCTCCCAACGGTGGCGGCACAAGTCGCGGAAATCCTCGAACGAAGCGTGCGCGTAAGGGGGAAACGCGCGAGCGCAGACCTCCCAGATGCCGTGCAGGTCGTCCATTGTCGCGACCCTGCATACGGCCTCCTTCGCGGCACCGCGGGGCGTCGTTTTCGGCGCCGGCGGGGCGGGCGGCCACTGCATTCGCAGTTCGACCGGCGCGGGGCGCCCCGTATCGCCCTGAATGATGACCTCGCGCAGGATGTTGGCGATCGCCTCGATGGTGAACGCCCCGATCACCCGGTCGAGCGAGACGCGCGTCTTGAACTCGGTTTCGAGCCGGATCAGCAGCTGCGTCGCGAGGAGTGAGTCCCCGCCGATGTCGAAAAAATCGTCATGCACGCCGAACCGCGCGTCCTTCAGCACCCGCTGCCAGACCGCGCCGACGCGGCGTTCGATCCCGTCGCGCGGAGCAACCAGCTCGGGCTCCGCCGAACGCAACAGCACAAGTCGCTTGCGGTCGATCTTGCCGTTCGCCGACAGCGGCAGGGTATCGACGAACAGGAACTCCGTCGGGATCATCGAGAGCGGCAGCTTCTGGCGCAGGAAGCCGCGCAATTCGCGGTCCGTCAGAGCCCGTCCAGGCGCGGGGACGACATAAGCGGCCAAGACAGCCTCGCCGTCCCGATCCTCGGCCGCGGCGGCGCAGATTTCGACGGACTCATGGGCGAGGATGGCCTTCTCGACCTCGCCCAGTTCGATCCGGACGCCGCGGATTTTCACCTGGTCGTCGATGCGTCCAAGGAAATCGATCGCCCCGTCGTCAAGGAAGCGGCACAGATCGCCCGTGCGATACATGCGCGCCTCGCCGTCCGCGTTGAACGGGTTCGGCAGGAACCGCTCGGCCGTCAGGTCAGGTCGGTTGAGATAGCCGCGCCCCAGGCATATGCCGCCGATATAAAGTTCGCCGGCCGTGGCAGGAGGGGCGAGATTGAGGTCGGGGTCGAGGATGTAGAGTTCGGTGTTGTCGATCGCGAAGCCGATCGGCACCGCCGGCCGCTGATCGCCGCGCCGGCAGGGCCATCGCGTCACCCCGATCGACGCTTCCGTCGGCCCGTAGGAGTTGCAGACCTCCGAGGTCAGCCGCTCGAGGAACTGGGCTTGCAGTTTCGGCGTCAGCACCTCGCCGCCGCACATGACGTGGCGCAGCGCACTGAGATCGGGCAGTTCCTCGAGTTCGAGGAACGATCGCATCAGCGAGGGTACGAACTGCGCGATGGTGACGCGCGTCGATGCCATCAGGCGGGCGAGATAGGTCGGGTCGTACTGGCGCTCGCTGTCGGCGAGGACCAGGCAGGCACCGCTGATGAGCGGCAGGAACAGTTCCCAGGCCGACACGTCGAACGTCAGCGGGGCCTTTTTCAGCACCACGTCCGCCGGCGTGACCGCGAAAGTGTCGCGCATCCAGACGAGCCAGTTGACGACACCCCGATGCGGAATCATTACCCCCTTCGGCTGGCCGGTGGAGCCCGAGGTGTAGATGACGTAGGCGAGATCATCGGTTTCGACGCCGGGGTCGACACCGGTGAAGCCTGGATCGTCGCGTGTGTCGTCGGCGAGGTCGATGATCAGCGCGTTCCCGGCCGTCAACCGCGTGCCGCGCGTGAGGATCACTGGAAGCGGGGCGTCGTCGACGAGGAACAGAAGGCGTTCGCGCGGCAGGCGTGGATCGAGAGGAACGTAGGCGGCGCCAGCCTTCAGGATCGCCAGTAGCCCGACGATCATCGCGGGGGTGCGCGCCATCGAGACGCCGACCAGCGATCCGACGCCGATCCCCTGGCGGCGAAGTTGCCGGGCAAGCCGGCTCGCGCGGTCGTTCAGTTGACCGTATGACACCATATCGCCGTCGAAGAAGACGGCGTTCGCGTCCGGCGTACGCTTCGCCCAGGCCTCTATGATCCGATGCAGGCAGAGGGCGCGATCATGCTCGCTGGACCCGGCGAGTGGTGGCGTCACCGCCGTCAGAGGGCCTGATTCAACCAATAGCTGCGTAGCAGCCCGCCTATACACGTAACGCTCCCCATGCTCTCCGCCGGACGCGCACGATATCACGCATGCTTGTCGCTCACATGATGGAGTTTAGTCTTTTTTCATTCCTAGGCAAGGATTTCCACTGCCTCCGCAACATCTTGTTTTCTAAGATAATCTCCCCAATAACGATGCCCGGAGCCGACGCAGCCCGCGCGCGGCTCCGGCTCGCGCGATGCTCAGCGTAAGGAACGCGCGCTCCGCGCCGGTCGATTGGCGGCCGATTATCCCATTGCGGTGCGGGAAGCGCCCGAAAAGTCGGATGACGGCGCGGTGCCGCCGCGCCAGACCGAGCCAGGCGGCGAAATAGCGGCGCTGATGGCGTGGCGCTCGCGCCAGCAGATGCTTGAACCGTTCGACGCTCTGTCGTTGGTCGGACAGGCGTTCCGAATGCAGCAGCGGCAACGTGAAGAAGAGCTGTTCGATCGGCGCGAGACCACGATCGGCGTTGGCGGCGATGCCCTCGTGGCAGAGCGTCGCGGCGCGGGCGTCGAACGCGTACGCCTTGGGGCGACCGCGAAAGGCGTTTCTCGGGAACTGGTCCAATAGGATGATCAGCGCGAGCCGGCCGTGCGCGGTGTGCGCCCAATGGTCGAGTTCGCCTCGCCCGGCGCATTCCAGATCGGCGCCGAAGTGACGGGCGATCGCGAGGTCGAGCGCCTTATCGCCCTGGAACCAGCGGCGTTCGTGTGATTCTAGAGTGGTGTCGGCCGCGAGGCTGTCGGCGAACCAGAAGCGCAGGATGTCATCCGCCGTCCTGGGCATGAAAAAACTCGATATAGAATCGCACTGCTCCGTCGCCCCGCGGCTCGACCTCGTGGGGCACCTGCGACGGGATCACGCCTGGGGGCCGGCCCGGCTCGAGCAACGTCTCCGATGCGGGCTCGTGCACCCTGAACAGCAGCCGGCCCTCCAGGACATGGAGCAACCCCCACGTGCCGGCCTTGGTGGTGTGGGCGCGCAGAAGCCCGGCGGGCACGGTCTCGCGGGTGAACACCGGCGTGCTTCGGTAAGCCACATAGCCGGCTGGTATCGCCGACGATCCTTCAAGGGGTTCGGCCGCCATCGAAATGCCTTTCGCCGTGCCGGACGTGGTGGGTGCGACAGGGATTGAACCTGTGACCCCTCCCGTGTGAAGGGAGTGCTCTGCCGCTGAGCTACGCACCCGGCGGGGTCTGATAGGCGGCGCGCGGGGAGACGGTCAAGACGATGGC
>JBDTFI010000072.1:0-4094 GCA_039938035.1 Acetobacteraceae bacterium
CTCTTGCGCGGGCGATCCGCGAGGTGGTCTCCGTGCCGGTGTTCTGCATCGGCAAGATCGCCACGCCGGCGGAGGCCGAGGCGATCGTCGCCGCAGGGGACGCCGACATGGTCGGCATGACCCGCGCACACATCGCCGAGTCGGCGATCATGCGCAAGCTGCAGGCGGGACAGGCCGACGACATCCGCACCTGCATCTACTGCAACGAGAGCTGCTTCGGCCGCCAGCAGCGGGTCGGCGACATCAGTTGCGTCTATAACCCGCGCACTGGGCGCGAGTATCTCTGGCCAAGACTGGAGCGCGCGCCGGCATCACGCCGGGTGTTGGTGATTGGTGGCGGGCCGGGCGGGCTGGAAGCGGCGCGGGTCGCCGCCAAGCGCGGCCATCACGTTGAACTGCACGAGCGCGCCAGCGCGCTTGGTGGCCAGGTGCTCGCGCTTGCGCGCACGCCGCACCGCGAGGGCTATCTCACCATCGTCGATTGGCTAGCCGCACAGGCGCGCAAGCACGATGTGGATATCCATCTCGACAGTGAACTCGATGCCGCGGCGGCGCTCGCCTGCACACCCGATGCGGTGGTGCTCGCGACCGGCTCCGCGGATGCGGCGCAGGCGGTACCGGGTGCCGACCAGGCGCATGTATTCACCGCGCGCCAGGTGCTGGCCGGTGCCAATCTCGGTCGCCGCGTCGTCATCGGCGACTGGGACGGGCGCCACATGGGCACCTCGGTCGCCGACCTGCTGGCCGAGCGCGGCCATGAGGTGACCCTGGTGTCCTCGGCGTTCTTCATCGGCATGGACATCGATCTGCTGACCTGGCGGCCGATCTACGAGCGGCTGTTGACGCATGGGGTCCGCATGGAACCGCTGGAGGAGCTGACGTCCATCGGCGATGGGCAGGTCACGATCACGCGGCTCAACGGGACCACCCGCCACGTCGAAGCGGACAGCGTGGTGCTTTGCTCGCGCGGGCACGCCGATCGGCCGCTCTATCGCGGCCTCCTCGGGCGAGTGCCGGTGCTGAAGGTGATCGGCGATGCCTGGGCACCGCGGCAACTGGAACAGGCGATCCACGAAGGCGCGCGTGCCGCGAGGGAGATCTGACGATGCTGGACAACGCCCTGGAGGCGCCGGAAGCGTTCACGCTTCCCGAACTGCGCGGTCGGCGCAATGCCAAATGGCAGCGCTATCCCGGCGACGTCCTCGCTTGCTGGGTGGCCGAGATGGATTTTCGCGTGGCGGCGCCGATCCAGGCGGCCATGCAGCGGCTGGTACGCGATCAGGAATACGGCTATCCGCTTCGCGACGGAGACCGCGCGGAGCTGGCGGTGAGCCGGGCCTTCGTCCGTCGAATGCGGCAGCGCTTCGGCTGGCAGGTTGATGCGGACGACGTGTTCACCTGCACCGACCTTGTGCAGGCCACCTTCGCCAGCGTGCTCGCCTACAGCGAGCCCGGCGATCAGGTGGTGCTGCAGACTCCGGCCTATCCGCCGTTCCGCGACGCGATCCTCGATACTGGCCGGCGGCTCCTCGCCGATCCGCTGCGCGACGACGGCACCCGCTACGTGCTCGATCTCGACCGGCTTTCCGCCACGATCGATGCGCGCACCCGCATGTTGCTGTTCTGCCACCCGCACAACCCGACCGGGCGCGTGTTCGCGCGTGACGAACTGGAGGCGTTGGGGCGGCTGGCGATCGAGCGCGATCTGGTCATCGTGTCCGACGAGATCCATGCCGACCTCGTCTACCCGGGCCGGCAGCACATTCCGATGGCCGCCATTGGCCCGGAGGTCGCGGCGCGTACGATCACCCTCACGTCGGCGACCAAGAGCTTCAATATTCCCGGCCTGCGCTGCGGCGTTATGCATTTCGGCTCGCCGGTGCTGAAGGCGCGGTTCGAGGCGCGGGTGCCGCGCAAGCTACTTGGCCAACCGTCGATCGCCGGCATCGATGCGACGGTCGCCGCATGGGACGAGGGGCAGCCCTGGCTGGACGCCGCCTTGGTGCGGTTAAAGGCCAGGAGCGAGCAGTTGGTGGAAGCGCTGCACCGCGAGTTGCCGTCTGTGCGGCTCCATGCACCGGAGGCGACCTATCTCGCCTGGATCGACTGCGCCGCGCTCAGTCTCGGCATGCCGGCGGGGCAGTTCTTCCTGGAAAAAGCCGGCGTCGCGGCCAGCGCGGGCGAGAGTTTCGACGCATCCTGCGGCGATTTCCTGCGCCTCAACTTCGCGACGTCGCCGGCGATCCTCGACGAGATCGTGGCGCGAATGGCGCGGGCGGTGCGTGCCAACTCCAGCCGCGGCACCTGATGCGCACGCTGTCCGCCGACGTGGTCGTCATCGGCGCCGGTATCGCCGGCGTCTCGACCGCGCTGGCGCTGGCACGGCGGGGCAAACGGGTCGTGGTGCTGGAGCGCTGGCTGATCGGTGCCGAGGCTTCCGGTCGCAACGGCGGCGGCGTCCGCCAGCAGGGACGCTTGTTGCCGGAGATTCCGCTGGCCCGCCGCGCCGTGGCGCTGTGGGCGCGCCTGGATGAAAGCCTTCGCCGGCCCACCGGCTATCGCCAGACCGGCCATGTCTATGTGGCCGAGAGCGAAGCGGAGATGGCGGCGCTCGCCGAGCAGCGCGCGCAGGAGCGCCAACTGGGGCTGGCCACCGAGATGATCGGGCCGGAGGAGTTGCGCCGGCTGGCCCCGGGCATCCATCCCGGCCTGACTGGGGGGAAATTCTGCCCCACCGACGGCATGGCCGATCCGGCGCAGGCGACGCTTGCGATCGCGCTCGCCGCGGAGGAGGAAGGCGTCACCATCCTTTGCCACCAGGAAGTCACGCGCATCGGTCAGGCGAACGGGCGCGTCGATAACGTGCAGACCAAGGACGTCCGGGTGGAGGCGCCGGTCGTCGTCAACGCCGCCGGGCCGTGGGCGCCCTCGGTCGCGCAGCTCGTCGGCGTCTATCTGCCCATCTACCCGAGCCGTCTCGCGTCCCTTCGCACGGCGCCGCTGCCACCGCAGACGACGCCGTTCGTGCAGACCTATGCCTATGACTTTGGCGGCTCGCAGCTGCCGGACGGGTCGATGCGCTTCGGCAGCGGCGCCAATCGCGACGATGTCAACCGCTTCACCTTCGATCGCCGCTTCCCGCGCGAGGCTGAAGCCTGCATCTCGGCCAAGGCGAAACTGATCTTTCCCGCGCTGGCGGGGGCGACGCTCGACGGCGGCTGGGCCGGCATCCGCGAATGCACGCCGGACATGATGCCGATCCTCGGCCCCGTCGGTGGGCCCGACGGCTTCCTCGTCTGCGCCGGCTTCAGCGGACACGGCTTCTGTCTGGGCCCCTGTGCCGGCGAACTGATGGCCGAATGGATCATCGATGGCGTGCCGTCGATGGATCTCGACGCCTTCTCCTGGCGGCGCTTCATGCGCCCGGAAGGACCGCTTTCGGTCATCAAGGTCAACATCGAGCAGACGGGATGACCATGAGGATGGCGGATATCGCTGCGCCGCGACGGGGCTCTCCGCACAGTTCGCACTGGGGCGCGTTCTCGGCCTGGGAGGAGGGTGGCCGGCTGAACGTGACGCCCCATCCCGACGACCCCGATCCTTCACCGCTGCTGCGCAACATTCCCGACGCGGCCCGCCACGCCGCGCGGATCGCCCGACCCATGGTGCGCCGCGGCTGGCTGGAGCGCGGCCCGGGACCGGACAAGGCGCGTGGACGCGATGACTTCGTCGCGATGGCCTGGAACGAAGTGCTGGATCGCCTCGCCGCGGAACTCGCGCGAGTACGCACGAAGCACGGGCCGGAGTCGATTTACGGTGGCTCCTATGGGTGGTCGAGCGCCGGGCGGTTTCATCACGCGCAAAGCCAGGTACACAGATTTCTCAACGCGCTCGGCGGCTATGTGCGGTCGGTGAACACCTACAGCGCCGGCGCGGCGGCGGTTATTCTGCCGCGCGTGCTCGGCGGCTTCGAGCCGTTGGTCCGGCGCAACGTCTCCTGGGACATGATCGAGCGGCATACCGATCTCGTGGTGGCGTTCGGCGGCATGGCGATCAAGAACTCCTCGGTCAGCGGCGGCGGCGCCAGCCGGCAC
>JBDTFI010000073.1:0-8155 GCA_039938035.1 Acetobacteraceae bacterium
CGACGAGCGTGCTGTTCAGGACGTAGCGCGGGAATGCGTTGTCGGCGAAGACCTGACGGTAGTTCTCCAAGGTCGGACGAAACGCGAAGACCGGCGGATAGGCGAGGAAATCGACCGTCGTCTTGAAGGAACCCAGCACCATCCAGGCAAGCGGGGCGAGGAACGCGCCGACGACCAGCCAGCTGGCGATGGCCAGCGCCGCGGTGTGCAGCCCGCGCCGCTTCATACCGCCGCCCGCCGCAGCCGGATCAGCCCCAGCGTGCATACCAGCACAAGCGCGAACAGCACCAGCGCGACCGCCGAGCCGTAGCCGATCTTGTCGTACGACAACGCCACCAGGTAATTGTAGAGGTTCATCGTTTCCGATGCGTGGCCCGGTCCGCCGCCAGTCATGACATAGACGATGTCGATGACTTTCAGCAGGTCCATCACCCGCAGCATCGTCGCCACCACCAAGGTCGGCGCCAGCAGGGGAAACGTGATGAACAGAAAGCGCTGCCAGGCCGAGGCGCCGTCGACCCGCGCCGCCTCGAACGGCTCGGGCGGCAGCGCCGCGAGGCCGGCCAGGCAGATCAGCGCCACCATCGGCGTCCACATCCACGCATCGACCATCACCAGCGTCGGGACGACCCAAGCGGGATCGGCGAGCCAGAGCGGCGGGTGGACGATTCCAACCAGTCCGAACAGGAAGCGCACGATGCCGAGCGACGGGTCGAGCATCACTACCCACACCAATCCCATCGCCGCCGGCGTCGCTACCATCGGCAGGATGAGCAGCGCGCGCAGGATATCGCGGCCGGGAAACCGCTGGTCGAGCAGCAACGCAATGCCGAGTCCGGCGGGGATGTTGGAGACGACGCCGAGCGCGGTGAAGTACAGCGTGCGCCAGAGCGAGCCGGTGAAGCGCGGATCGTCGATCAGGCCGGCGAAGTTGCGCGTTCCCACGAAGGACGGGGGCGCGAAGCCCACCAGCGACCAGCGGTGCAGGCTCATGTAGATCAGGTAGAGGAGCGGGAATCCCATCACCAGCGCCATCGCCAGCAGCGCCGGCGCGCTCAGCAGCTCGGGAGCGAGGGAGCGTCGGGGTCGGCGGGCGGCGATACGCGGCAGTTCGAGCGATGCCGCTCGTTCAGCCATTCAGGACCTGCGCCACCTGCTTCTGCATGGCGTTGGCCGCCTTGGTCGCGTCGCCGCCTTGCAACACCGCGTTGATCGCCTCGCCGATCGCGGCGCGCACTTCGGGAACCGGGACCACGAGCGGATTGGCGCCGTTCGGCACCGCGTTCGGAATCTCCTGCTTGGTCGTCGCGATCATGTCGGGTGGAACCGAGGCGGTGTAGACGTCGCTGTCGAACACCGACCGGCGCGCCGGAGGCAAATGCGTCGCCCGCGTCGCGTCCGCGGTGGCGCCCTTGGACGTCAGGTACTGGATCGCGAGCCACGCCGCGTCCTGATTCTTCGACGACGCGGCGATCGCCGGACCCCAGGAGATGACGGTGCTGTGGCTGCCGGCGGGGCCGGCCGGAAGCGGGGCGACGCCGACCTGATCGACGATGCGCGACTGCTTCGGGTCCTTGAAATAGGCGAGGAAGTTGGTGGCGTCGATGAACATCGCCGCGTGCGCCTGCTGAAACAGCGGATAGGTGGTCTTCCACTGCATCCCCAGGATGTTCGGCGGTCCGGCGGCGCGCAGCAGATCGCCGTAGTATTTCAGCGCGGCGATGGCGGCCGGGGAGGCCAGTTCGGGGTTGCCCTTGTCGTCCAGCCACCGGCCGCCGAAAGCGAACAGGAACGGCGCGAACGTGTAGACCGCCTGCACGCCGTCGCCGCGCGTCACGATGCCCGAGAGGTCGCCGCCCGGATTGTTCAGCGCCTTCGCCGCCGCCATCAGCGCGTCGAGCGTGCCCGGCGCTTGCAGCTGCTTCGCCGCCAACATCGCCTTGTTGTAGAACAGCGCCTGCACCTCGATGCTGATCGGAATGCCGATCTGCTCGCCGCCGATCTGCTGGATCTTCAGGATGTTCGGAAAGAAATCCGCGAAATCCCAGTCGGGCGCGGTCCGATCGGAACGGATGAACTTGTCGAGCGGCGCGTACCACCCGGCGCGGGAAAACGCCGCAGCGTCCCAGGACGGCAGGGTAAAGAACCCGTCCACCGAACCCGGATCGGCGCGCAAGGTCAGCGGCAGCTTCTGGCGCAGCTGGTCTTCGTAGAGGATTTCCCAGCCGAGCTTGATGCCGGTGTCGCGCTCCAGCGCCGGCAACTGGGTTTGCGCCCATTGAGTCCACGGATGGACGGACACCATGAAGCGCAGCGACGTGCCGCTGAACCGCTTCCAGTCGAAATCGGCGCTCCGCGCGACTGGCGCCAGCGCCGCCGCGCCAATCAGCCCGAGCACCCCGCGCCGGCGTATGCTGCCCATCACTGCTTCCTCCTGCTTTGCGCTGACGCGAGCTTGTCGATTTGGCGCGGAGGGAGTCAACAACCTAGGGCGGCAGCGGCGAACATGCCTCCGCGGTCGCGCGAGCGAGCACGATCATCCTTCGCGCCGCCACCCCGGCGCCCGCCACGTCGCCCAGCAAGTGCCGCAGCAGCGGATGCGACACCACCGCATGGGCCGCCGCATTCACCGCGAACTGGGTCGCCGCGACCGAGGCCGCCGCTATCGCGGTTCGCTGCAGCAGCGCGAGCGTTCCCGCGACGCCGGGGCGCATCCCGTGCAGCGCCGCGATCTGGCGCACCAGCCGGACGCCGCGCCAGCCGACCGTCAGCGCATCGAGCGCGGGCGACGGCGTCGCCGCGACGATCGCCCCCGCCTGGAACGCGGCATTCCGCCCGAGCGCGTCGGCGCCGTCCAACAGTGCCGCTCCCGGCCCGGCCCGCAGCAACGCCAGCACCGATTCCGCCGTATCGGCGACGGCAATCGCCGGCAGCAGCGCGGTGTGCTCCGGCAGCGTCTCCACCCAGCGCCGCGCCGCAGCGGCCACGCGCGCCGTCTCCCCACTCGCGAGATCGGCGCGCAACCGATCGACACGGCGTAGCACCGCCAGGCCGCGCAACTCACGCCCGATCCCGGCGCTGACCAGGCCGAACCCGACCGCCATCACCGCGATCCCCGTCCAGCCCAGCCACGCCGTGCGGTCGAACAACGCGCTGATCAGCCACGTCGCCCACAGCACCGGGAACCCCAGCGCCAGCACGCCGGTCCCGAGCAGCACCGCCGGCAACCGCCTCCGCCGTGGCGGCACCGACACCGCGAGCACGGCCGGCAACGGCTCGAGTCTCGGCGCGATGTCCTGTTCCAGACGAAGGAACGGTTCGGTCGCTGTCTCCATCACAGGATATCCGCCAGAAGGAACGCCAGCAGCGCATCGAGGCCAAGTTGCGGCACCCCGCCACGGCCGTGCTCGGGCAGGCGCAGCGGCTCGAACACCGGCAGCGCCAGGAAGCGATGCCGCCAGAACGCGTCGTCGGGGGGGGCGTCGGGAACCTCGCCGGGATAGGACCGGGCCGGGCGGGGCTCGCCGAGAATGCGCCCACGCACCGCCGAGACCGGGCGGCCGGCCAGCGTCTCCACCACGTCCTCCGTGCAGCGCACGGCGGCGATGGCGAACGCGGCCGTGCTCGCCCCGCCCTCCGGCACGCTGGTCAGCCGACGCATCAGCGCCGCCAGATTGCCGCGCTGGCGGGAAGCGACGTGATCGGCCTTGGTGGCGGCGAAGGCGACACGACCGATCGCCCGCGGCGGCAACGCGAGCCGGGTGAGCGCCGCCACCCAGTCTGTCCAGGAGCGGTTCCAGCGCAGCGCGCCCGATGCGGCGGCCAGCGCCGCCCGCGCGTCGGCAAACGCGGCCGGCCCCTGGTGCAGCGGCGACAGCAGGTCAGCCAGCACTACCAGCCGGTCGAGATCGCCGAACAACGGGGAAACCAGGTCGCGCCGCACCGCCTCCACATAGGCATCGAAGCGCGCCCGCAGCAGATCGGCGAGCGGGCCGCGCCCCGGCATCGGGAAAAATTGCACGTAGGGCGGCGTATCGCCGGGCGGCGGCATGAGAAAGCGTCCGGGCTGCAAGTAGGACAGCCCCGCCTCGTCGCGCAGCCGATGCAGGAGGGCGGCGTAGAGACGGTGGCCGCTCATCGCCAGTGCCTCGTCCGCCGCCGCCCCCGCCGGCAGCCCGCGCGCGAAACCCAGGAACGGCTTGGCGATCGCCGCGATCTCCTGCGCACCGAGCCGGCGCAACGTCGCTTCGGACCAGGCGCTGAAATCCTGCCCCAACAACGGCAGGTCGAGCAGCCATTCGCCGGGATAGTCGAGGAACTCCAACCGTCGCGTGCGCGGGCCGAGCGAGGTGAGTACCCCCTCGCGATCGAATTCCACGTCAAGCGCGAGCAGCGAGACCGCAGTCGTCCGCTCCGGCCAGCGCGGCGGGTCGGCGACGAGCGCAGCGAGGTGGGAGGCGACGTCGAACCGCGCCAGCCCCGACGCTCCCGCCGGCGCCACCGAGACCCGCAGCCGCCGCCCGCCAAGCCGCTCGGCCAGCGCGGGCAGCGCCGGCCGGCCCGCCGCCAGCGCCATCAGATTGGCGGCGACCGAGGTCAGGAATGCGGTCTTCCCCGCCCGCGCCAACCCCGTCACGCCGATGCGGATGGTACTCCGCACCGGCAGGAAGTCGGCGACGTTCAGGCGGAGCGATCCGGGGCGCCCAGGCAACGCGCGACGGTCGCCTCGACCAGCACATCCAGCGTGTCGATGACCGGGGCTCGGCCGTGGCCACCAATTCTGTCCAGGCCCGACAGCTCCGTGCAAGCGATCACCAGAATTTCCGCGCCCCGCGCGAGCAGGCGATCCTCCACGGCGGCGTAGCGCCGGGTCAGGTTGTCATCGACCGAACCCGCCTTCACGGCTCGGATCACCGCGAGAACCGCCGCCTCGTCGTCTCCTTCGGGATAGATCAAGGAAAGCTCGGCCGCCCTGCACCGCGCATCGAACAGCCCGGTGAGGCGGACGGCCGGCGATGCGAGGAGGCCGATCGTGCGCACCGCCAAATCGCCTGCTTGGAGGCGGTCGAGGGTCAAGCCGATCATGTCGAGGACCGGGATCGACACCGCCGCGCGGATCACGGGCAGGTAATGGTGCGCGGTGTTGCAGGGGATGACGAGGAAATCGGCTCCCGCCGCCTCCAGGCCGCGCGCCATCGCCGCCAGCGTCGGCCCGGGGTCCTCGCCCGTGCCGTCGATCAGCGCCTTGATGCGCGACGGCACCTTCGGGTTATTGTCAACGATCATCCGGATGTGGTCGGAATCGTCGCGCGCGGGGGTTGCCCGAATGACGCGGCGCATCAGCTCCACCGTCGCCTCGGGACCCATGCCGCCGACCACGCCGACGATGGGCTGTTTCATGCCCGATAGCCCGGAAGGTCGAACGCATTCGGGTAGCCGAAGAGTCCGGCGGAGCCGCCGGTGTGGATGAAGACGATGTTCTCGTCCTTGGCGAACGCACGCTTGCCGATAAGGTCGATCAAGCCGGCCATCCCCTTGCCGGAATACACCGGGTCCAGGAGAATGCCCTCCTTCCGCGCGAGGAGCTTCACCGCTTCCACCATCCCCTCGGTCGGGATTCCATACCCCTGGCCGACATAGTCGCAATTCGCCTCGACGTGCTCACGCCGGACCGCGCCGGGGGCGCCGGCAAGCGCCGCCGTTTTCTCGGCCAGCGCGAATACGTTGGCCTCCTGCTTGTCCTTGGGCGCGCGCACGCCGATGCCGAGCACCGGAATGCCGGCGTTCAGGGCCGCAAGGCCGGCGACGAGGCCGGCCTGCGTACCCGCGCTGCCCGTCGCATGGACGACGCGATCGACCCGCAAGCCAAGATCGCCCGCCTGATAGACGAGTTCCAAAGCGGCGTTGACGTAGCCGAGCGCGCCGAGCGGCGTGGAGCCGCCGCCGGGAATGACGTAGGGCTTGCGGCCCCGCGCCCGCAATCCCTCGGCGAGCGCCTCCATCTCGCCCTGCATGTCCGCGCCACCCGGCCGCTTGGAGATCGAGGCGCCGTGGAGCTGGTCGAGAAGCACGTTGCCGTTGAGCGTATAGGCCTCGTCGACATAGCCGGTGCGGTCCTCGAGGAGGATGTGGCAGTTGAGCCCGAGCTTCGCCGCCGCCGCCGTCGTCTGGCGCGCATGGTTCGACTGGGTCGCGCCCTGCGTGATCACCGTGTCCGCGCCGCGGGCCAGTGCGTCAGCCATCAGGTATTCGAGCTTGCGGGTCTTGTTGCCGCCGCTTGACAGCCCGGTGCAATCGTCGCGCTTCATCCAGATCGTCGGGCCGCCGAAATGCCTGGTGAGATTGTCCATGCGCTCGAGCGGCGTCGGCAGGTGGCCGAGGCGAACGCGGGGGAACTTGGCGAGGTTCATGGTCGTTCTCCATTCGTGCCTTACGCAAGCGTCGATCACCGCATCGGCGCGGCCTTCGCCTCGCGCAACTGCGTCCCGCTCTCGGCCAGTTCGCGCAGCAAGCGCGAGGGCGCCCAGCGCTCGCCGTATTGCTGATGCCAGGCGGCGATCTGGTTGTAGACGTCGCGCACCCCGATCTGATCGGCCCAGAACATCAGCCCGCCACGGTAGCGTGGGAAACCGAAGCCGTGCAGCCACATCACGTCGATGTCGCTGGCGCGATACGCCTTGCCCTCCTCCAGGATACGGCACGCCTCATTGACCGAGGAGAACAACAGCCGGCGCAAGATCTCCTGATCGGTGAAGCTGCGTTGCGCGATGCCCATCTCGGCGCCGACTTCCTTGATGATCCGCGCGACCTCCGGATCGGGATGCGGCGTGCGGTCGCCCTTCTCGTAGCGATACCACCCCGCTCCGGTCTTCTGCCCGTAGCGGCCGAGTTCGGCGACGCGATCGGCGATCGGCAACTTGCGGTAGTTCGGATTCTGCGCCGCGCGACGCTTGCGTGACGCGAGGCCGATGTCGAGGCCGGCGAGATCGCCGACCGCGAACGGCCCCATCGGGTAGCCGAAATCGACCATCACCTTGTCAACCTGCTCGGGCAGGCAGCCCTCCTCGAGCAGGATCACCATCTCGCTGTTGAACGGCGCGCGCGAGCGGTTGGCGACGAACCCGTCGGTATTGCCCGCCATCGCCGCCAATTTGCCGATCTTGCGCCCCATCGCCATCGTCGAAGCCAGCGTCTCGGGCGAGGACTTCGACCCACGCACCACCTCCAGCAGCTTCATCACGTTGGCCGGACTGAAGAAATGCGCCCCGGCGACGTCAGCCGGTCGCGACGTCTCTCCTGCCAGCTGGTCGATGTCGAGCGCCGACGTGTTCGACAGCAGCAGCGCGCCCGGCTTCATCGCCTTGTCGAGTGCACGGAAGATCGGCTTCTTCACGTCCATCTCCTCGAACACCGCCTCGACCACGATGTCGGCATCGGCGATGTCGTCGTAGCCGGCGACCGGCTGGATACGCGCGAGCCGGCGCTCCATCTCGTCCTGCGCGAGACTGCCGCGCTTCACCGAGGTCGCGTAGTTGGCGCGGATGCGCTCCATGCCGCGATCGAGCGCCTCCTTGCTCGCGTCCATGATCCGGACCGGATAGCCGAAATCGGCAAAGCTCATGGCGATGCCGCCCCCCATCGTGCCGGCGCCGACCACGGCGGCGGTCGCGAATTCTCGCGGCTTCACGCCTTCGGGCATGTCGGGCAACTTCGCGACCTCGCGTTCGGCGAAGAATGCATAACGCAGCGCGCGCGCCTCGTCGGAGTTTTCAAGTTCGGCGAACAATTCCTGCTCGCGCGCGATGCCCTGGTCGAACGGCAGCGTGCAGGCCGCCTCGACCGCGAGGATACAGTTGTACGGCGCCTTCTGGTTGCGCGCGCGCCGGGCGATCGATTTGCGGATGGCATCGAAAATGCCGGGATCGGCCTTCGCCTCGGCCAGCCGTTCGTCGCGGTCGCGCACCCGCGGCAGCGGGCGGACGCCGGCGATAATGCCGGCGTACGCGATAGCTCCGGCGCGCAAGTCCGCGTCGGCGGGCAGCACCTCGTCGATGATGCCGAGCGTCCTGGCTTCCGGCGCCGGGACGTGTCGGCCCGAGGTGATCATCTCCAGCGCGACCTTCGGCCCGACCAGGCGCGGCAGACGCTGCGTGCC
>JBDTFI010000074.1:0-7264 GCA_039938035.1 Acetobacteraceae bacterium
AGCTTGCCGTCCCGAAAGATCGGCTTCGCCACGGTGATGTCGGGCAAATGGCCCGTGCCCAGCCAGATGTCGTTGGTGATCAGCACGTCCCCGGGCGAGAGACGCTCGGGCGGAAACAGGCGCAGGAAGTGCTTCACCGTCGTCGGCAGCGTGCCGATGAAGCTTGGGATGCTCTCCGTCGCCTGGGCGAGCGACTGCGCCCGCGCGTCGGTGATCACGCAGCTGAAATCGTAGCTCTCGCGCACCAGCGTCGAGAAGCTGGTGCGCACCAGCGCCGCCGCCGCCTCATCGACGATCGCGATCAGCCGGCGCCAGAGAAGCTCGAGCTCGACCGGATCGAAAATGCGACTCATTGGGGAAGCTCCACCGCGATCGACCCGTCGGGCAGAATCTCGGCGCGCCCGCCCGGCCCGATGACGAGCGTGCTCTCGTTTTCCTCCACGATCGCGGGGCCGAGCAAGCGCGCGCCGGGGCGCAGCGCATAGCGGTCGTAAACGGGCGTGGAAATGGCGGCCTCCAGTTCCGGGAAGCGCACATGGCGGTGGCCCTTCAACGTGCCGGTCGAGGACCGCTCGGCATGGCGCAGCGTGATCGCGTGTTGCGCGCCTTGCATCGGTGCCACCAGCGACAGCCGCAGCGCCACCATTTCGATCGCCGCATCGGGCGCGGCGCGGGTGAACAGCGAACGATAATGCGTCTCGAACGCCTCCCGCAGCGTCTGGGCCCCGAGTTCCTCGGGCAGCGTCACGGTGATCTCGAAGCCCTGGCCGACGTAACGCATGTCCGCCATCCGGCGCACCGCGAGGCTTGCCATGTCCGCCCCCGATTGGGCGACGATGCCGAGCGCGTCCTCTCGCAGTCGTTCGGCTACGTCGGCGAGCGCGTCCCAGTCGATACGTTCCAGCGTCGTGTTCACCGACGCGACCCGATCCACCCGGGCTGGGGCCATCAGCATCCCGAGCGCGCTGCCGGCGCCGGCGCCGGGCGGGCAGATGAGTCGGCGCAGCCCGAGCTTGCGCGCCACTTGCCACGCGTGAACGGGCCCCGCGCCGCCGGTCGCCAGCAAGGTGTAGTTGGCCAATGCGCCGCCGCGCTCCGCAATCGCCACCCGGGCGGCACTTGCCATCGCCTCGTTGACGACATCATGCACGCCGGCCGCGCCGCGCTCCGGCGTGACGTCCAGGCTCGCCGCCAGCCCTTCCAGGCTGGCGGACGCGGCGACGGCGTCCACCCGCATCGCGCCGCCCAGAAAGAATCCGGCGTCGAGATAGCCGAGCACGAGGTCGGAATCCGTCACAGTGGGCAGCGTGCCGCCGCGTCCGTAGCAGGCCGGCCCCGGCAAAGCCCCGGCGCTCTCCGGTCCGACCTGGAGCGTGCCCAGTTCGCTGCGGTGCGCGATGGAGCCGCCGCCCGCGCCGATCTCGATCAGCTCGACGGTGGCGATCTGGATGGGAAGCCCGCTGCCGCGCAGGAACCGCTTTTGGCGCGCCGCCTCGAAGCCCCAGGCGACCCGCGGTTCGCCATCATCGACGAGCGCCAACTTCGCGGTCGTGCCGCCCATGTCGAAGGCGAGCACGCGATCGAGACCGGCGCCGCGCCCGAACCAGGCGGCGGCCAGCGCGCCCGCGGCCGGTCCGCTTTCCAGCAGCTGCACGGGCGCGCGCTTCGCCTCCGCCACATGGGTCAGCCCGCCGTTCGACAGCATCAGCAGCAGCCGGCCCGGGATGCCGGCACTGGCGAGCGCGGTTTCGAGCCGATCGAGATAGGCCTCCGCCATCGGCCGCACATAGGCGTTGGCCACGGTGGTGCTGGCGCGTGGATACTCCCTGATCTCGGGCGCGACGTCGCACGACAAGGAAAGCGACAGATCGGGGAAGCGCCGCCCGATCGCTTCCGCCGCCAGGCGCTCGTGACGCGGATTGGCATAAGCGTGCAGGAAGACGATCGCGAGGCTCCGCACGCCCGCATCGACCAGCGTCTGTGCCTCGCGCAAGACTTGATCAACGTCGAGCGGCACGACTATTCCTCCGTCGGGAGCCAGGCGCTCCGTCGCCTCGCGCCGCCAGGGTCGCGGCACCAGCGGGCGCGGCATGTCGATCGACAGATCGTAAAGCTCGTATTTCCGCTCGCGGCCGATTTCCAGCACGTCGGCGAAGCCGGCGGTGGTCAGCAGGGCAGTGGGCGCGCCCTTGCGCTCGATCAGCGCATTGGTGAACAGCGTCGTCGCATGCACGACCCGGCCGATCTCGGCCGCCGGGATGGCGCTGTGGCCCAGCAGATTCCGTATCCCGTCCAGCGCGCCGCGCGAGGGATCATCCCGGGTCGTGCTCTCCTTCCAGATCGCGGCACGACCGTCGCGATGATCGAGCGCGACGAGGTCGGTGAACGTTCCGCCGATATCGATGCCGAGCGAGATTGGACCCGTCACGCGTGCTCCCTCAGCTTGTGGAACGCCGTCACATCGGGCAAATTCGCCCGGTCGAAGCCGATCGTTAAGGGGAGGACTGCCCATGCTCAAGCTCTCACGCCGGAGTCTTGGGCGAATGGCGCTCGCCGTGCCGATGGTCGCCCCGGTTTTCAGCATCGGGCGCGCCCTGGCCGCGCCGACGGTGAAGATCGGCGCGATCTTTCCGCTCAGCGGCAATGCCGGTTCGGCCGGACAGGGGCTCCAGAGGGCGCTCGGCGTGGCCATCGACATCGTCAACAACGCGCACCCCGACCTCAAGGCCCTCCCGCTCGGTCCAACCGCGGGACTCCCGGGCCTCGACGGCGCCAAGGTCGAGGTGACCTTCGCCGATCACCAGGGCAACCCGGCGGTGTCGCAGAGCGACGCGCTGCGCCTGATCACCCAGGACAAGGTGATCGCGATGACCGGGTGCTACCAGTCGAGCTGCACGCTGACCGCGAGCGCGGTCGCCGAGCGCTACGGGATTCCGTTCGTCGCCGGCGAATCGAGCGCCCCCAACCTGACCGAGCGCGGCTTCAAATGGTTCTTCCGCACCACCCCCATCGGCACCAATTTCGGCGAGGCGTACGGTAATTTCCTGGCCGGTCTCGCCAAGACGGGCCACCCCGTCAGCAGCGTCGCGATCGTCAACGAGAACACCGACTACGGCTCCTCCACCGGCGATGCGATCGCCGCCGGGCTGAAGAAGTACAACCTCAATCTGGCGCTACGCATCCCGTACAACGCCAACGCCACCGATCTCTCCTCGGAGGTGCTGCAACTGAAGAAGGCGAACCCCGACACGGTCATCTTCGTCAGCTACACCTCGGATTCCATCCTCTACATCAAGACGATGCAGACCCTCGGCTACAAGCCGCCGGTGGTCATCGGCGACGATTCCGGCTTCTCCGATCCGGCGTTCGTCAAGGCGGTCGGCAATCTGGCGCAGGGGGCGGTGAACCGCAGCTCCTTCGGGGCCGGCAAGGAGGGCAGCACGAGCTGGGTCGTCAACCAGATGTACGAGAAAGCCGCCGGCCACGCACTCGACGACACCAGCGCGCGCGGGATGAACGGCTTCCTGGTGCTGTGCGACGCGATCGATCGCGCCGGCTCGACCGAGCCCGCCAAGATCCAGGCGGCGCTGCGCGCGACCGATCTCAGCGCGGATCAGATCATGATCGGCTACAACGGCGTGAAGTTCGGACCGGACGGGCAGAACCAGCTGGCATCCACCCTCCTGGTGCAGCTGCGCGACACCAGTTGGGACGTCGTCTGGCCGGAATCGAAGGCGACGGCCGCGCTTGTCCTGCCGTTCAAGGGTTGACTTGACGGGCCTTCACGGTCCCGGCCGCGCGTGATCGTCCTTCAGGTCATCGTCAGCGGCCTTCTGCTGGGCGCTGTCTACGCGCTGTTTTCCTCCGGTCTCACCCTGATCTGGGGGATGATGAACGTCGTCAATTTCGCGCACGGCGACTTCGTCATGCTGGCGATGTACATCGCGTTCTTTTGCTGGACCGGACTGCACGCCGGGCCCGCCTTGTCGGTGCCGCTGGCGGCGGGTGGATTGTTCCTGCTGGGCGTGATCGTCTATTTCGGACTGATCAAGGGCGTCATGCGCGGGCCGATGCTGGCGCAGATCATCTCCACCTTCGGCCTCGCCTTGCTGCTTCGGTACAGCGCGTTCTGGGCCTTCTCGGCCAATTTCGTGACCCTGCCGGGCGATCTCGTCGGCGGCACCATCATTGTCGGCAGCCTGCGCATCCCCGCCTCGCGACTGGTGGCCGGACTCGTCGCCCTGCTGCTGACGCTCGGGATGCACCTGATGCTGACGCGCACGATGCTGGGCAGCCGGATGCTGGCGGTGGCCGAGGACCGGCAGGCGGCGATGCTGGTGGGGATCCGGCCCGATCCGATGCAGGCGCTCGCCTGGGGCTTGGGGGCCGCGAGCACCGGCATCGCCGGGGCGCTGATCGCGCTGTTTTACTACATCTCCCCGACCGTCGGGGAATCGCTGGTGCTGATCGCCTTCGTGGTGGTCTGCCTCGGCGGATTCGGCAGCGTGCCGGGCGCGCTGGTCGCGGGACTGCTGATCGGGGTGATCGAGAGTCTGTCCGCCTATTGGGTCGGCGCCGTCTATCAGGACGCGGTGGTCTATGCGCTGTTCCTCGCGGTGCTCTGGATACGGCCGCAGGGCTTGATGGGAACGCTATGAGGCGCGGGGTCGCGCTCTGGCTCGCGCTCGGGCTGGTCGTGATCGTCGCGTGGCCGCCGCTGGTCGACAACGTCTATTACCAGCGCATCGGCGCGCTGGTGCTGCTCGCCGCGATCTCGGCCTCGGCCTGGAACATCGTGGGCGGCTTCGCCGGCCAGATATCGATCGGCCACGCGATCTTCTTCGGCGCGGGGGCGTACGCCTCGCTGGTCGTCTTCACGCAGTTCGGCTGGCCGCCGATCGCCGGCGTCCCGCTTGGGATCGCGGTGAGCGTGGTGCTCGCGGTGCTGGTGGGGACACCCACATTCCGGCTGCGTGGACACTACTTCGCCATGGCGACGATCGCCGCGGCGGAACTGATCCGCATCCTGGTGGCGAACTGGCCGCTGACGGGCGCGGCGATCGGACTCATGGGACCAGCGACGCCGCGCGGCCTCGCCGACCTCTCGTTCACCTCGCCCTTGCCGTACTATTACCTGTTTCTCGCGGTACTGGTGGTGTTGCTGGCGCTGACCCGGTGGATGCAGGTCAGCCGCATGGGCTATTACCTGCGCGCGATCAACGCTGGCGACCGCGCGGCGCGCAGCCTCGGGGTGCCGGTGCTGCGCTACAAGCTCTACGCGCTGATGCTGTCCGCCGCCTTCACCTCGATCGCCGGATCGCTCTACGCCGTCATGATCGGCTTCGCCGACCCTGACAGCGTGCTTGGCATCCTCGTCTCGGTAAAAATGGTCATCATGGCGGCGGCGGGGGGCGCCGGGACGCTGTTGGGCCCGTTCCTCGGCGCGATCCTGCTGGTGCCGCTGGAAGAAGCGACGAACGCAATCTTCGGTGGATCGGGCGGCGGCGTCACTTACATCGTCTACGGCGCGATCATCATGCTGGTCGCCCGCTTCGCGCCGGGCGGCCTGGTCGACATCGTGCGCCGTCTGCGCGAGCACCGGGGCCGCCGGCGGCAGGCGGTGCGCCGTGCTGCTTGAAGCCACCGACATCGTCCGCACGTTCGGCCGCCTGCGCGCCGTGGACGGCGCCTCTCTCGCGCTCGCCGGCGGCCAGATCGTCGGGCTGATCGGGCCGAACGGCGCCGGCAAGAGCACCTTCTTCAACGTGCTGGCGGGCGACATCGCGCCGAGCTCGGGACGCATCACCTTCGACGGTCGCGACATCACGCGCGCGACTCCGGAGACGCATGCCCGCCTCGGCATCGCGCGCACCTTCCAGGTTCCGGTGACGTTCGAGGACATGAGTGTCGCCGAGAACGTGCTGGTCGGCGCATTCCTGCGCCATCCCGGGCGAACCGAGGCCGATCGGGCGGCGCGCGACGTGCTCGCCTTCACCGGGCTCGATCGCCTCGCCGACGCCCCCGCCCGCTCGCTCGGCACGCCCGGCCGCAAGCGGCTGGAGATCGCCCGCGCGCTGGCGACCGGCCCGCGCGTGCTGCTGCTCGACGAGGTGCTGGCCGGCCTCACGCCGGTCGAGATCCGCGCCGGGATCGAGCTGATCCGTCGCATCCACGCGCGCGGGATCACGCTGGTGATCGTCGAGCACATCATGGAGGTGATCCTGACGCTCACCGACCACGCGGTGGTGTTCCACCAGGGCCACGTCATCGCCGAGGGCCACCCGCGCGAGGTGGTGCGCCAGCCGCAGGTCGTCTCCGCCTATCTCGGACGCAGCCTCTCGCGACGCCCGGGGCGTGAAGCGTGAGCGGCGTCGCGCTGTCGGTACGCAACCTCGCGGTGCGCTACGGCGACCTGATCGGCGTGGCGGACGTCTCGCTCGACGTCGCGGAGGGCGCGGTGGTGGCGCTGATCGGCTCCAACGGAGCGGGCAAGACCACGACGCTGAACGCCATCGCCGGACTGGTGCCGGTTTCCGGCGGAAGCATCGTCTGGAAGGATAAGCCGATCACCGGCCGCCCGGCCTATGCGGTGATCCGCGAAGGGGTGGCGCTGTCGCCGGAGGGCTGGCGGCTCTTCGTCAACCAGACTGTCGAGCAGAACCTCCGCCTCGGCGCCACCGTGCTGCGCGACCGCAAGCGGGTCGCCTCGCTCCTCGCGCGCGTCTTCGACCTGTTCCCCCGCCTCGCCGAACGCCGCCGCCAACGCGCGGGCACGCTTTCGGGCGGGGAGCGGCAGATGCTGGCGCTCGGCCGGGCGCTGATGTCGGACCCACGGATGCTGTTGCTCGACGAACCAAGCCTCGGCCTCGCCCCGGCGGTGGTCGAGAGCCTGTACGAGACCCTGGTCCTGCTGCACGGCGAGGGAATGACGCTGCTGCTCGCCGAGCAATCCGTCGAGCTGGCGCTCGAGATCGCGAGCCACGCTTACGTGCTCCAGACGGGCCGTAGCGTGCTGGACGGCCCCGCCGCGACGCTGGCGCGGGATCCGCATGTGCAGGAAATCTATCTTGGGCTTGCCGCTCCGGAGGTCGGTCCGCGCGCGCCGCCGGCGTTATCCGGTATTTCGCGCCTATGGCCGGATTACTCACAAGTCGATAATATAGGCGACACTCGGCGCCTTGAAGAATGACCGTACCAAGCGTGGCATGCGCTTGATGGCGCTGAGCTGCGCTTCGATCTTGTCCTGCAGCTTTTCGCCTCGCCG